>JANOWX010000688.1:0-3375 GCA_031418175.1 Acidobacteriota bacterium
GCCGAAGCACCCAAAACCAATTTCGAGATGCAGGTTTTCGGCGCGGTCTTGGTTTTTGAGAAACGCGCACTCAGCAGCTTTCGCAAACGCCAAACCGCCGAACAACCGGAACTTTTTGAAGTCCCGGGGCAGGGAATTGACACCTACGAAACAACCAGTGATGCGGCCCGCCAACCGACCCTGAAATATGCGTTGGTCGAAGACCCTGATCCGGCTGAGCAACTTTACGCGACCCTCGACCCAGCCGAGCGCGAAGTCTACCGGCAACGCGTCGAAGCGAAGATCAAAGCGAAAGTCGGCGAGCGTTTCGATTGGCTGTGGGATGAATCGGTGCGCGAAACCACGCTGAAGGCCAACATCCTGCGTTTGATCACCGATGAAAAGCTCTTGTCGGAGTAAAGTGCTCTATGAATCGTCGTGAAATGTTGAGCCGGGTCACGGCGCGGCGCGCACCATGGGATTTGATCATCATCGGCGGCGGCGCGACCGGCGCGGGTTGTGCGGTGGATGCGGCCGCGCGTGGGTACGAAGTCTTGCTGTTAGAGCGCTACGATTTCGGCAAGGGGACTTCCAGCCGCAGCACCAAGCTGGTGCACGGGGGCGTGCGGTATCTCGAACAGGGAAACATCTCGCTGGTGATGGAGGCGCTGCGTGAGCGCGGTATCTTGCGGCAAAATGCGCCGCACCTGGTCAGCGACCTGGCCTTCGTCGTGCCGAATTATGAGTGGTGGGAAGCGCCGTTCTATGGGTTGGGGCTGAAAATCTACAACCTGCTTTCTGGGCGTTATGGCTTTGGCGCCTCGCAAATTCTTTCCAAAGAAGAAACCCTCGCCCGCTTGCCCACGATTCGGCAAGAAGGTTTGCGCGGCGGCGTCAGTTATTTTGACGGGCAATTCGACGACGCACGGCTGTTGATCAATCTGATGACCACGGCGGCAGAGCAGGGCGCCACCGTCCTCAATTACACGCAAGTGGTCGGGTTGACGCGCGATGATGAAGGTTTCGTAAACGGCGTCGTCGCCGTTGATGAAGAGAGCGGGGAAGAGTTCGCCGCGCAAGCGCGCACGGTGATCAATGCGACCGGCGCATTCAGCGACAGTGTTCGGCGTATGGCCGATGAGAACCTTGAACCGTTAATCGCGCCGAGCCAGGGGATTCATCTGGTTTTCGATCAAACCTTCCTGCCCGGCGACAGCGCGATTATGGTGCCGCATACGGATGATGGCCGCGTGATGTTCGCCATCCCCTGGCACGGCCACACACTTGTCGGGACGACAGATACGCCGATCATTAAAGCCGAAATCGAACCGCGCCCGCTTGAACAGGAAATAGAATTCATCCTCACCACCGCCAGCCGCTATCTTTGCAAGGCCCCACAACGTTCCGACATCCTCAGTGTTTTCGTAGGGATTCGCCCGCTGGTCAAAGCCGGCAACGCGGCGAATACGGCAGCCCTTTCGCGCGACCACACGTTGCACATTGACCAATCGGGTTTGTTGACGATGACGGGAGGGAAGTGGACGACCTATCGCCACATGGCCGAAGACTGCATCAACCAAGCGGCGATGCTGGCCAAATTGCCCGAAAAGCCCTGTCAAACCGAACGGCTCAACATCCACGGTTTTCACCCCCACGCAGATAAGTTCGGCGACCTGGCCGTTTACGGTTCCGACGCGCCCGCGATTCAGGATTTGATCCGCAACGATGTGAGTCTTGCTGAACGCCTGCATCCCGATTTGCCGTATTGCGAAGCCGAAGTGATTTGGGCCGTGCGGCACGAGATGGCGCGTAAGGTCGAAGACGTGCTTGCGCGGCGCACGCGGGCCTTGTTCCTGAACGCCAAGGCGGCCAGCGCGATGGCCCCGCGCGTGGCGGAGTTGATGGCGCAGGAGTTGGGCTACGACGCCGCTTGGCAGACGGCGCAGGTGCGCGATTTCAAGGCGTTGGCCGAGCAATACCGGGTGCGCTGAATGTTGACAATTTCCATGTGTCGCATGGAAATTGTCCATGTGACGGCAGCGTTTTGCTAAGTTGGTCAAACCACCTTGCGATGTCAACCTTGACGGCTATAATGCCACTGCTTTTTCCTGACAGGTCTCGTCATCGAATCACCCACACAAATGCAATGAGCGGCAGGCGCGAGTTGGACGAACTGCAGCCGCATGCGTCGGTGGCAGAGACCCCCACGCAACGCAAACAAAACAATTGAGTGAGGCGCGTGAGTCCGCCTGTTAGCAAGTGGCGAGAGGTTTCGACCGTGCTGTTTATTCAGCGGTTGTAGATACGGCGGGGCAGGGAAGTCGCCGCCACTTAAACCGTTGTTGTTTGGCACCACAAACAGTGTGCGAAGCAGACGCCCGCATTTTTCGGATAATGCAATGAACCAATCACAAAAACCGCGCCGCGCTTTTCTCAAATCCACCGCCGCCAGCGCTGTCGGTGCGGCACTCGCGCCGCGCGCCATTCACGCCCAAACCAGCCGCCTGCGCTTCGCCGTCATCGGCTTGAATCACGGCCACATCAACGGTCAAGTCAAAGCCGTCCGGCGCGGGGGCGGGGAACTGGTCGCCTTCTTCGCCAAAGAACCCGACCTGATCGCGAAATTCCAAAAAGACTTCCCTGGCGTCAAGCTCGCGCGCACTGAAGATGAGATTCTTACTGACACCAACGTCCAGCTCATCGTAAGTGCCTCAATTCCGAATGAGCGCGCGCCGCTCGGCATTCGCGTGATGCAACACGGCAAGGATTTCATGGTGGACAAGCCCGGCGTCACTTCGCTCGAACAACTGGCCGAAGCGCGCCGCGTGCAGGCGCAGACCAAACGCATCTATTCGATTCTGTATAGCGAGCGTCTGGAAAACGGCGCGTCCATCAAGGCGGGCGAATTGGTCAAGGCCGGTGCCATCGGCAAAGTGATTCAAACCGTCGGCCTCGGGCCACATCAAGTTCGTCCCGAAACGCGCCCGGCCTGGTTTTGGGACACCAAGTATTACGGCGGCATCATCACCGACATCGCTTCGCATCAGTTCGATCAGTTTCTTTTCTTCACCGGTTCGACCAGCGCCGAAATCGCCGCCGCCCAGGTGCGCAATGTCAATCATCCGAAGTATCCAAACTTCGAAGACTTCGGCGATGTGTTGTTGCGCGGCAATGGCGGCACCGGCTACATCCGCGTGGATTGGTTCACGCCTGCTGGCTTGGGCACCTGGGGCGATGGCCGGTTGACCGTGATCGGCACCGAAGGCTTTCTCGAAATCCGCAAGAACGTAGACATCGGCGGACGCAAAGGCGGCAATCACCTTTTTCTGGTGAATCAAAAAGAGACCCGTTATTTTGATTGCAGCAAAGAGCCGCTCCCGTATGGCGAACAACTCG
>JANOWX010000689.1:0-5389 GCA_031418175.1 Acidobacteriota bacterium
TAATTTCAAACCGGTCCGCCATGCGGTAAAGCGTGCGCCGGTCAATGCCCAGCACCGCAGCGGCTTTGGTTTTGCTCCCGCCGACCACCGTGAGCGTGTGCAGCAGGTAGCGCCGTTCGAGTTCATCCAGCGTAGGCAAATCATCAAACAACGCAGCGAGCGGCGCGCGTTGGGCGGCGGCGCGCACTTCCAGTGCTTGCAATTCCGGCGGCAGGTCGGCGGGTTGTAACTCAGCGCCGCGCGCGTGCAGGGCCGCGTATTCAAGCGCCGATTCCAGTTCGCGCACGTTGCCCGGCCAGTCATAAGCCACCAGCGTGCGCAGCGTCTCTTCGGTCAACTTCAGCCCGCTGCGGGCGGCGTTTTCCTGCGCGCCTTGCAGGAAACGTTCGGCGAGCAACGGGATGTCGCTGCGGCGTTCGCGCAAGGCGGGCGCGTGCAGGGTAAAAACTTTCAAGCGGTAATAAAGGTCTTCGCGGAAGCGGCCTTGTTCGACTTCTTTTTTCAGGTCGCGGTTGGTGGCGGCGACAACGCGCGCGTCTACGTTGAGATTGCGCGTCGCGCCGACGCGGCGAATTTCTTTCTCCTGCAAGGCGCGCAACAGCTTGACCTGCATCGCCAGGCTGATTTCGCCAATCTCATCGAGAAAGAGCGTGCCGCCCGTCGCTTCCTCCCACAAGCCGCGCCGGTCGGTGTTTGCGCCCGTGAATGCGCCTTTGACGTAACCGAAGAGTTCGGCTTCGAGCAAGGTTTCGGTCAGCGCGCCGCAATTGACGGGGACGAACGGCCCTGCCGCGCGCGGGCTGTGTTGATGCAACGAACGCGCGACGAGCTCTTTGCCGGTGCCTGATTCACCATTGATGAGTACGGTAGATTTGGACGGCGCGACGCGGGCGATTTCTTTGTAAAGCTCGAGCATCGCCGGCGCGCGTCCGACCATGCCGCTTTGTTCTGATGGGGTCGTGAGCGGCTCCGCCTCGGCGGCTTTGGTTTTGTTTTGTGCGAGCGCGCGTTGCACGACGGCCAGCACGTCTTTGACTTTGAATGGCTTTGAGAGCAAGTCCCACGCGCCTTCCTGCGTAGCCTTGACGGTCGTGTCCAGCGTGCCGAAGCCCGTAATCAAAATGACCGGACAAGCAGCGCGAAACTGTTTGAGCAGATCGAGGCCGGATTGCGCGGCTTCGAGATTGATGTCGCTGATGACCAAGTCAAAGCCGCCGCGCGCGAAATGGTTGATGGCTTGTGCAGGCGTTTGGGCGATCTGTGTTTCCCAGCCTTGCGCCGCGAGGATTTCTTTGAGCGCGTCGAGCGAGACGCGGTCGTCGTCTATCACGAGAATTTTTTTCATGGTTGTTCCTCTGCTGCGGGAAAATTCAAGCGGAAGCTGGAACCGCGACCGGGCGCGCTGGTCACGACGACGCTGCCGCCATGTTCTTCCATCACTTGTTGCACGACGGCCAGGCCCAGCCCGGTTCCCTGCCCGTGCGCTTTGGTCGTGTAAAGCGGATCGAAGATGTGCGCCTGCGTCTCGGCATCCATGCCGCAACCGGTGTCACTGAGTTCGATAGCGACGAGTCCGTTGTTGCGCATGGCTTGCAGATGCAACGCGCCGCCCTCGGGCATGGCGTCGAGCGCGTTGTTGAAGAGGTTGAGCAGGACTTGTTGCAAGCGGTCGGCGTTGCCGGCGACGGGCGGCAAATCTTTTTCTATCACTTTGGTGAATCGCACACGGCGCGCTTCCAGTGTCGGCTCGGTCGTGGCGCAGACCTGCTCGATCAGCGGCGGCAGCACCAACGGTTGCAGCACCGCTTTTTCGCCGCGCGTGCGGTCGAGCATCTGGCGCACGATGCGTTCGATGCGTTCGAGTTGTTCGCTGATGATCCGAGTGCGCCGCGCGGCTTCGGGGTGATCGGCTAACGCTTCGCGCAGCAGTTCGACATGGATGCTGATCGAATTGAGCGGCGTGCCGACTTCGTGGGCGAATTGTGCGGCGGTTTGTCCGGCAGCAGCCAGGCGTTCCTTTTGCTCCAGTCGCTGCGCCGCGCGATAAAGCAGGCGGTTGGCATCGGCGAGTTGTTTATTGCGCTCCTGCAATTCCGCCGTGGCCTCCTCCACGCGCTGTTTGAGCGATTCTTTTTGCGCTTCGCGTTCGGCGGTCAGCGCGCGCAAACGTTCGATCATGCGATTGAAGCCGAGCGCGAGCCGTCCGAATTCATCCTGCGCGGTGACGGGCAATTGCACATGGAGCGAACCGGCTTTGGCGCGCGCCATGCCATAAAGCAAGCCGCGCATCGGGCGATAAACCAAAAAGCGAAAGAGCAAATAAACCGCCGCCATCGTCAACCCCAACCCGCAGAGCGCCAGCCACGCCGCCGTTTGCGCATAACGCCTGACCAGCGCGGGCACGCCGACCAGCCGTTCGACCACTTCGATTGCGCCCGTGACCTGCCCCTTTGCCGTAATCGGCGCAAAGACGCGATAGCGCGGCTCGTCAGTGTACTCATTGCCTTTCGTCACGGGCACGTCGAGCGCGCGCGGATGCTTGCCGTCGCGCAAAGCCGCCTGCGTGGTTTCAGGAATTGGCTCCGCCGCGCCGCTGTCGGGCGAAGCCATTTGTTCGGCGAATTGATGGCCGTTGCGCGACCAGAGGCGCACGGCAAGCACGTTGGGACGCGAGCCGCGCGTTTGGGCGATGGCGCGCGCCAGGTCTTCGTCTTTGCGCGGCAGTGTCATCAAGCTGATTTGTTCGGCCAGACTGACGGCCTGCAATTGCGCGAGTTCGCGTTCCTCTTCGCGCACCAGCTTGACCATGCGCGCGCTCACCAGCAGCAACACCGCCAGCAACACCGCCAGCGTGATGGCCGAAACCAGCAAAGTTGTTTTCGTATGCAAACGTAAAGGACGCATCAAGCGCATGGTACACGAACACCTCCGCGAAGCAGTAACAGCAAGCCCGGTGCCGCAAGACCGCCACCAGAAATAGCGGCATTGCCGCGCGCGTAGTTGTGGCGATCTTGTCGCGCGGCGCATCTTCGCTGCCTTCCCGCCACACGCGCCTTGCGGCAACGACGACGCCGAAACCCAATAAATACGCTATTCTCACCGGCTTTTTGGCGCGGCACGTCGGTTGCACTAACCAGAGACGTGAGCGCGGAACCGGCAAGCGCCGACCAACACCGCGCACGCATTGGGCAGTTTGCCTGAACCTGAT
Source organism: Acidobacteriota bacterium (assembly GCA_031418175.1). Classification (GTDB taxonomy): domain Bacteria; phylum Acidobacteriota; class Blastocatellia; order RBC074; family RBC074; genus JACPYM01. Next base: position 3,209 of record JANOWX010000689.1, read on the forward strand.
CTGTTGAAACGACAAGGAGATTCTTTATGAAAAAGATTGTTGCATCGCTTTCACTCGCCACGCTGCTCTTGGGCGGCACGGCGGTTTTTGCCAACAGCACGACGCATTCCCAAACCCCGGCGGCGGGCGCGACTACGCCGGCCAAGACCGCGCCCGTGAAGCGACACCGCAAATCCAGAGGGAGCCACAAACCGGCCTCGAACACGATGACGCCGAAAACGAACAAGTAAGACTTCGTCAGCGGCGTTCGCGTGGGCCTTGCTTCCGTCTGTCAAGGCCAGCGTGAGCGCCGCTTGCGCTTATGCCGCCGATTGAAATTGAAAGAACACTCAAGCAATGCCGCGCAAACATCCACTCATTCTTTTGCTCACGCTCATTACGCTCGTCAGCGGGATGCTGAATCTGTACGCGGCGGCTTATCCGCTTGCGCCACACGCGCCGCATCCGCTCTTGCGCGCGTGGATGCCGCTGGAGTTTTTTCATTTCCCGCGTTCGTTCACGTTGCTGACGGGGTATGCGCTGACCGTTTCGGCGGTGAATATCTACAAGCGCAAGCGGCGCGCCTGGCAAATCGTACTGGCGCTCGGCTGTTTCTCGGCGCTGCTTCATACCTTCAGGGATCAGCATCATTGGCAGGCAGTCTTTTCCTGGGCGCTGGTGGCCGCGCTGCTTTACGCGCGACGCAGCTTCACGGTGGCGAGTCGCGGGGTGAACTGGCGCGCGGCGGCGTTGCGTTTCGCCGTCGCCGTGCTGGCAGCCTTTGCTTATGGCGTCGCGGGTTTTTGGCTGCTCAAACCGCATGAGTTCGGCGTCAATTTCAACTGGCTGGCCGCGATCAAAAGCACGCTGCTCGCGTTGACGCTGGCCGGCGATGCGTCACTCGCGCCGCAGACGCGCTATGCCGCGTGGTTTCTCGACTCGCTCGACATGCTGACCGTAGCCCTCATCGGTTATGGCTTGTTTGCGCTCTTCCGTCCGATCCTCTATCGCTTCCGCACTTTGCCGCTGGAGCGCGAACGCGCGAAAGAATTGCTCGCTCAATACGGGCGCACCTCGCTCGACTATTTCAAGCTCTGGCCGGACAAATCCTATTTCTTCGATGCGACGAATGACTGCTTCATCGCCTACCGCGTCGGCGCGAACGTGGCGGTCACGCTGGGCGATCCCATCGGGCCGGTGGAAAAGCTTTCCGGTGTAATCTGCGCGTTCAAACAGTTTTGCGAAGAGAACGGCTGGGCCGTCGCCTGGCATCAGACGCTGCCCGACTGGCTGCCGCTCTACGCCCAAGCCGGTTTCAAGAAACTGAAGATCGGCGATGACGCCATCGTTGATCTGAGGTCGTTCACGCTCGAAGGCAAGGAGATGAAGCGCTTCCGCCAACGCGCCGGGCAACTCGAAAGACAGGGCGTGCATTTGCGGCGCTACGATGCGCCGCTTTCGGATGAGCTGATCGAGCGATTGCGCGAGGTCTCGAACGAATGGCTGCAATTGCCTGGCAAGCGCGAGCGCACCTTCACGCTCGGACGCTTCGAGCCGGTTTATCTGCGCACGACGCCAGTTTTCACGGCGGAAGATAAAGACGGGCGGATTCTCGCTTTCGTCAATTTGATCCAGTCGTATCATCCGGGCGAAGTGACGATTGACCTGATGCGCCACCGGCTGCAATCGCCGAACGGGATCATGGATTACCTGTTCGTCAAGCTCTTCCAGTTGTGCAAAGAGCAAGGCTTCACGCGCTTCAATCTGGGGATGGCGCCGATGGCGGGTTTTGCCGAACGCGAGACGGCGAGCGCGGCGGAAAAGGCCGTCCACGCTTTCTTTCAACGGCTGAATTTTCTCTTCAGCTTCAGCGGCATCAAGCAATACAAGGCCAAGTTCGCCGATGCCTGGGAGCCGCGTTACGTGGTCTATCGCAACGTCTTCGATCTGCCGAAAATCGGCTTGGCGCTCGGCCAGCTTACCGAGTTGAAAGAACACGAACCGCGCTGGTGGCTTCACGCTGCGACGCCGTGCGAATCAGCGGCAGCCAGAGCGGATTTCAATCTGACCGAGGCGCACGCCGCTGGTTGAAAGCGCAGGGATGCGGTACGAGGAACGATAGCGACTCGGTGACGTGGAAGGCGTGCTACTTCAAGTCACCGAGTCGCTACCGCTCCTCGTACCGCAAACACACACGCCGTT
>JANOWX010000690.1:0-4768 GCA_031418175.1 Acidobacteriota bacterium
CTAGGTGGCTCAAAGCCGCTGAAACCACAAGTTTTGGTAGTTGTGGCAACTCTTAGCGCTATCAACCGTCGGCAAAAGCCGACTGATTTCAAAGGACTTACACCTTAACCTGGCGCTCATGGGAGTTGAACCCCAAAACGAATCTGGACCTTTGGGTGTTGCCGTTGGCAGGCGAGCGTAAGCCCTGGTCCTGGCTGAACACCCAATTTTCAGAGTCTTTGGCCAAATTCTCACCGGATGGTAAATGGATTGCATACAGTTCAAACGAGTTAGGGCGCAACGAAATCTACCTTCAGGCGTTTGTGCCGGGCGCTCCAGCTTCCGGCGGTAAAGTGCCGATTTCGACAACTGGCGGCACGTATCCACAATGGCGACGCGATGGCCGCGAGTTGTATTACATCTCTGCGGACAACAAGCTGATGGCGGTGGACATCACGCTCGGCATGGAAGTAAAAGCCGGGACGCCAAAAGACCTCTTCGCGCTGAGCGACATTCGAGCCGCCACGAACGTTTTCAATGGCTTCACGAAGACTCGCGACGGGCAGCGGTTTCTGTTTGTGACGAGCGCAGAGGAAGCCAGCGTGCCGCCGTTCACGGTCGTGCTGAACTGGATGGCGGAGGTGAAGAAGTGACTTGGTGCATTGCCACCCGTGCAGAAGCGCCTGCTTGACAGGCTTGCGAAGCCTTGCCGATACTGCGGCCCGGTTTCAAATCCCAAATTTCAAATCCCGTTTTGCTACGAAAAGGAGCCGCAATGGAAGCCACCGCAATCGCGCCCGTGCGCGTGTACGACAAGTTTTATGTCAACGGCCAATGGGCGCCACCGCTCGGCGCCGGCCAAATCGAAGTCATCAACTCCACCACCGAAGCGGTCATGGGCAAAGTCCCTGAAGGCAGCGCTGAAGACATCAACGCTGCCGTGGCCGCAGCCCGTGCCGCGTTCGATTCCTGGTCAAGCACGTCCGTCGAAACGCGCGCCGATTACCTTGACCAAATCGCCGCCAAGCTAAAAGAGCGCCAAGCCGAAATCGCCGCGACCATCGCCGCCGAAGTCGGGATGCCGTTGCCGCTGGCGACCGCTGTGCAAGCGGGCCTGGCCATCACCGATGTCAGCACGAATGCGAAGCTCGCGCGCGAATTTCAATTTGAAGAGCAGGTCGGCAACGCACTGATTGCCAAAGAACCCATCGGCGTCGTCGGTTGCATCACGCCCTGGAACTTCCCGCTGCACCAGATCACGGCCAAAGTCGCGCCCGCGCTCGCCGCCGGTTGCACGGTCGTGCTCAAACCCAGCGAAGTCGCCCCGCTGACCGCGTTCATGCTGGCCGAGATCATTGACGAAATCGGCTTGCCGGCAGGCGTTTTCAATCTGGTAACAGGCTACGGGCCAGTCGTGGGCGAAGCGCTGGCCGCGCATCCCGACGTAGACATGATTTCGTTCACCGGTTCGACGCGCGCGGGCAAACGCGTCAGCGAACTGGCCGCGCAAACGGTCAAACGTGTCGCGCTGGAACTCGGCGGCAAGTCGGCCAACATCATTCTGGACGACGCCGATTTTGAACGCGCGGTCGCGAGCGGCGTGGGCAATTGCTATTTCAATTCGGGCCAGACCTGTTCGGCGTTGACGCGCATGTTGGTGCCGAAAGCGCGCTACGCCGAAGCCGTCGCCCTCGCCAAACGCGCGGCTGAGAAATTTACGGTCGGCGATCCGCTGGGCGGTGCTGCCAAACTCGGCCCGCTGGTCTCGGCCACGCAGCGCGACCGCGTGGTCGGCTACATTCAAAAGGGCATTGCCGAAGGCGCGACGCTCGTGACCGGCGGCGCGGAAAAGCCGGAGGGCCTGGAGCACGGCTTCTTTGTGCGCCCGACCGTCTTTGCTGACGTGGATAACCAGATGACCATCGCGCAGGAAGAAATCTTCGGCCCGGTGCTTTCGCTCATCGCTTATCAGGACGAAGACGATGCTGTGCGCATTGCGAATGACACGCCTTACGGTTTGAGCGGCGGCGTCTGGTCGGGCGATCCCGAACGCGCCAAACGCGTCGCGCGCCGCTTGCGCACAGGCCAAGTCGAAATCAATGGCGGCAAGTTCAATCCGCTGGCGCCCTTTGGCGGGTACAAGCAATCGGGCAACGGGCGCGAGTTGGGCAAGTTCGGGCTGGAAGAATTTTTGGAAGTGAAGGCCCTATTGTTGTGAGGATGTTGTGATAACCGAAATCAGCAAAGACGCGGCACAGGCGACAATCTACGAACGCATCGGCGGCGAAGCGGTCATCCGGCAACTGGTGGATCGTTTCTACGATTTAATGGACAGCGAACCGACGGCGGCCACCATCCGCGTGCTGCATCCGCCAGCGTTGACCGAATCGCGCGACAAGCTGTTTTGGTTTCTGACCGGTTGGATGGGCGGGCCGCCGCTTTACATCCAACGCTTCGGCCATCCGCGTTTGCGCGCGCGGCATTTGCCGTTTCCGATTGGCGAGCGCGAGCGTGACGAATGGTTGTGGTGCATGTTCAAGGCGCTGGATGAGATCGTGCCGGATGCCAGCCTGCGTGAACAGTTGGCGCATTCGCTGGCGCAGACGGCGGATTTTATGCGTAATCAGGAAGGTTAGTAGGCCAAATGTCAAATGCTTGGTCAGGGTGTCGTCCATCGGTTGACACCCCGCAACGACTACGTGCTCACTTCTTCATCTTCCGCTTCGCCGCGACATGTTGTATTGAACCTCGCGCAAACAATCCGACTGTTTTCCGCCGTGTAGCGGCAGGTTGAATTTAGCTGAGGGGTTTTCAACCCACGGAGAGGAAGCGTACATCAATTTTGCGACGCTCAGTGACGCCTGAATCTACTACCTTTCGGCTTTACTCCTCCGCGAGCAGACCTGAATACTTGCTCAAGAGTTCTTTCGCCCGTCGTCGCGTCAGGCTATCCCGCTTACCTTCTAACTGTATTGCAATGTTGAGACACAACGCGCCCACGCGGCGGGAGCGTTGTGAGCTTCGGCCGTGTGTATTGGTGTCGGGCCCAGAGGCTGCTTCGGTTCGTAGAATATCATCTATACACCACTCACCCAGACTCGCCTCTACCTCAGTAACTGCTAGCGAGTTGGTTGACTAATCCTGCACTGGCAAGTAGTATCTGCCTTGATGTTGGCTAAGGTTGTTTTTGAAAAAATCCATTACCGCTAAAAAAAAATCGACTGACAGTAATTCAAATGGGCCGTTAGCTCAGTTGGTAGAGCATCTGGCTTTTAACCAGAGGGTCGCTGGTTCGAGCCCAGCACGGCTCATTGTTGTATCTTCACTTTTTGCCCAAAGTTAAGCCCCTAGATACGATCGTACAAAGCGGTATTCATTACGTAATGCAGTTATTGGCTATTGCTATGGTCAGTATCGCGTGCTATGATCCCGCAAGAATTCATAAGCTTCTTACAATCACCGGCAAGTATATTGTGATGCTTATGATCAAACTCGACAGGTTGTCTTAAGCGTTTGAGACCTTCAATCCAGTAGTCAAAGATTGATTCGGTCTCTCAAATGCCTTCCTCGTAAGACACTGGCTTAGAACGTTATCCGCATCAGTCCACACACGGCAAACTAGCGAATTAATAGCTGTACTTTATACAGGCTATTGGTTTTAAGTTTTGCTTTTTGACAATCACATTTCTTGGTTCATACGCACGCAAGAACTTGCGTGCGTATGAACCTCAAACTCAAAAAGGAGATTCTCTACAATGCGAACCTCACGCAAACTAACACACGTTCTGCTGGCAATGTTGACTCTCGCGTTGATGTCAGTGGTTTCATTGGCAGCCGACCCGGGCGCACCGTATCCGGCCTCTTCTGAAGTCAGCGATCAAAAAGCTGGCTCCATTTTGATCTACAACATCTACACGTCGAATGCTTCGGGTGGCAACACTCAAAACACGCGCGTGAACATCACCAACACCAACCTGACCAACCAAGCCTTTGTGCACTTGTACTTCGTCAGTGCCGATTGCACGGTGGCGGACTCTTATGTCTGCTTGACGCCGGCCCAGACGGCGAGCTTCCTGGCCTCGGACGTTGATCCGGGTACCAAGGGCTACATCGTGGCCATCGCGGTGGACGCCTTGGGCTGCCCGATCAACTACAACTTCCTGATTGGCGACGAGTACGTTAAATTCGCATCGGGTCATGCGGCGAACCTCGGTGCCGAGGCTTTTGCGGCACAGGGCGTGATTCCGTGCAATCCGAACGAGCCGTCGGTGAACGTGGACTTCAATGGTGGGCTTGTGCCGGTTACTGTTGGGGGTGTGACGACGTTGGTGCCGGGTCCAGGCTACAACAAGCTGCCGCGCACCTTGGCGGTGTCGAACTTCCCGAGCCGTGCGGACGGCAACGACACGATGATCATCGTCAACCGGATCGGTGGCAGCTATGCCGTCGGTGCGGCGACAACGGGGAATTTGTTCGGTATCGTGTATGACGACGCCGAAACAGGCTTCAGCTTCAACCTGAACGGAGCTTGCCAGGTGATGGGTAGTTTGGCAGACAGCTTCCCGCGCACCACGCCGCGCTTGAGCCAGATCATTCCGGCGGGCCGCTCGGGCTGGTTGAAACTGTACAACCTGACGGCGGACAACGGCCTGTTGGGTGCCGTGATCAACTTCAACGCCAGCGCGAATGCACAAGCGAACGCCTTCAACGGCGGCCGCAACATGCATAAGCTGACGTTGACGGCGGGCACGACCACGGTGACCTTCCCGACCTTCCCGCCAAGCTGCTA
>JANOWX010000691.1:0-5313 GCA_031418175.1 Acidobacteriota bacterium
AAGCGATGACAGATGTAGAGTTTGTTCAGCTTTGGGGTAGTTGTTGCGGTATTGCGTGCGGCCTGGGTACGCTGCGCTTCCTGCGTGCGGTCTCGGCTGCAGACAATTTCCTGCCGGCTGGGTTACGTACGACGCCGAGACCGCACGCTGGAAGCGCTGCGTACCCAGGCCGCTCGCAATACCGCAACAACTTCCCCAATGCTGAACATCCTCTACATCTGTCATCGCTTCCCGTTCCCGCCCAAACGCGGCGGCAAGATTCGCCCGTTCAATATGATTCGCCACTTCAGCGAGCGCGGCCACCGCGTCACCGTTTGTTCGCTGGCGCGTTCTGATGACGAAGCACGCGAGGGCGCGGGCATTGCGCCGCATTGCGCGCGTTTCGAACTGGCGCGCGTGCACGCGCCGCAACAAGTGTTGCGGATGATCGCGCGGCTGCCCACGCCGGCGCCGTCTTCGATGGGTTATTTCTATGCGCCCGCGCTCAAACAGACCGTTGACGCGTTGCTGGCGCGCGAGCGCTTCGATTTGATCTTCGTGCATTGCTCTTCGGTCGCCCAGTACGTCGCGCACGTGCGCGGTGTGCCGAAGATTTTAGACTTCGGCGATATGGATTCGCAGAAGTGGCTGGAATACGCGCAATACAAACCGTTCCCGCTCGCGCTGGGCTATTGGCTGGAAGGCGCGAAGCTGCAACGCGCCGAAAAACAATTGGCCGCGCAATTCGATTTGTGCACTGTCACGACACGGGCGGAATTGGAAACGCTCGACAGCTTCGGCACAGCCAACGCGACGGACTGGTTTCCCAATGGCGTGGATGCGGATTACTTTCGGCCCAACGGCACGCAACACGATTCCGACACGCTGAGTTTCATCGGGCGCATGGATTATTACCCGAACCAGGAATGCATGCTGCGCTTTTTCGCGCAAACCTGGCCGCGCATTCGCGCTCAACGCCCGCAGGCCAAGCTCATGATTGTCGGCGCCGACCCCGCGCCCGCCATTCGCAAACTCGGCGCATTGCCCGGCGTAGAGGTGACCGGCTCTGTGCCTGATGTGCGGCCGTATGTCACGCGTTCGGCGGCCATGATCGCCCCGCTCAGCATCGCGCGCGGCACGCAAAACAAAATCCTCGAAGCCATGGCCCTGGGCGTCCCCGTCATCACCAGCAGCGTCGCCGTCAAAGGCGTGGATGCGGAGCCTGAGCGACATTTGTTGGTCGGGAATACGCCGGACGAGTATGCGCAAGCGGCGTTGCGGTTGATGAACAATGCCGATGAACGCGCGCGGCTGGCGGCGGCGGGACGCGCCCGCATGCGTTCGCATCACGATTGGACGGCGTCACTGGAACGACTGGAACGATTGGTTGAACGATGCGTGGCACGCCAATGAAAGGGTTGGACAGGCGAGACGCTATTTCAAAGTGAGTGCGCATAGATGCGCGGATAACGCGGATGCAGCGGATTTTCGCGGATTTTTTTCAGAATTGATCCGCGGTGACCCGCTGCATCCGCGTTATCCGCGTATCTATTATGCGTTCGTTGGCAAAAGTGTCCTGACATCAGCCTTTCAATCCTGTCCAATATATTCAACGCCTCAAGCCGTTTGATAAAGCTCTTCAATCCGGTCAATCACGCTGCCGCGCTCGAAACGTTCGATCACCGTGGCCCGCGCCGCCGCGCCCAGTTTCAGCCGCATCGAACGATCAACCAACAAACGCGAGATGGCCGTGCTCAGCGCCCATTCGTCAGCGGGTTCGATCAGCAGGCCGTTGACCTCATCTTCGACGATCTCTTTCATCCCACCCACGCGTGTCGCGATCACGGCGCATTCCGCCGCCATCGCTTCGACCAGCGCCAGCGAGAAAGCTTCGTTGTCCGACGGCACGACGACCACGTCAAAGGCGCGCAAACGCATCGGCAATTCGCTGATGTGACCCAGGAAGCGCACCTGTTCGCCGATGCCCAACTGTTCGGCCTGGGCGCGCAAGCCGGCGGCATAAGCTTCATCGGCCTCGCTCTGGCCGGGCGCGCCAACGATGACGAATTCGACATCCGTCCAGTTGCGTTCGCTAATCAATTGCGCGGCGGCATTGATGAACAGGTCTTGGCGTTTGAGCGGCGTCAGTTGCCCGATGATGCCGACCGACCAATTGCGTTTGACGCCCAACAGGCCGCGCGCGATTTCGATGCTGAGTTTACCGACGCGCCGCAAATCCACCCAGTTGGGAATCACCACCGTGCGCTCGGCGAATTGCGGAAAGGCTTCGTGCAAGCGTTGCTCGACGCTCTGCGAGACGGCGATCAATTTGCGCGCCTCGCCAATCGTCCAGGCATAGACCGGATTGGCTTTGATCGGATTGAAATGATGGCGCGTCAGAAAGAAGCGCACCGGCTGCTCGCGTTTGACCATGCGCGCGGCGATGCCGCAGAAGGTGTAATCGCGCCCAACGTGCGCGTGCAAGACGTCAATGCGTTCGCGCCGGATGACTTCAGCCAATTGCCAGGCGCTCATCACGTCCAGGGCGTTGCGCAAGCCGAGTTCGTGCCAGTGCACGCGCGGCGTGGTCAGCACTGCGCGCAAGGGCGCAGCCGGACGCACGGCCAGATGCACCTCGTGCTCGCGTTCGAGCAGCGCGCGCGTCAAATCGGCGACATGGCGTTCACCACCGCCAAAACCGTCGGCGGAACAAACTTGCAGGATTCTCAAAGGCATCGGCCCAACTTTAATCCAAGCGGCATTCAACGCGCCACTCCTGCTCAAGCGAAACAACCGACAGCGAGACAAATTTTTCGACCTGTGCAAATACAACTAATGGAAACCTGTGCTTATTGGACTGGCGGAGCCTGTGGAGTGCGGCGGCTCGACGCCGCTTTGGTATACCCTTCGGCGCGTCAAGCAAGCAAAGCTACGGACAGCCACAGTGTCTTTGGCTACCGGTTTTACCCAATGCCGAGAGGCATACCAAAGCGGCGTCGAGCCGCCGCACCCCACAGGCTCCGCCGGCCACTTGCACAGGTCGAAAGATTTGGGAAATGAAAAGCCGTGAGCGAGGGCTACAGACACGCTGCGCCTCCGGTGCTCAACCAATCCTGTCAATCCTGTTCATCCTGTCTCCATGTTCGGCGGTTTGCTATAGCCAAACTGCTTGACACAGCGCGAAGGCAATCAGTCTAATGCGTCCGCATTCACAGAAACGCTCGGCAATTTGCCGCATCCTCAACAACAATCATGTTTTCTTTTTCCGCACTCGATCTACCACTTGGTTATTACATCGGCCTGGCAGCCCTCTTCGGCCTGGCCATCGGCAGCTTTCTCAATGTCGTCATTCAGCGCGTGCCGCTGGGCCAATCCATCACGCTGCCGGCCTCGCACTGTCCGCACTGCCAAACGAAGCTGCGGCCTTACGACAACATCCCGTTGTTGAGTTACGCCCTGTTGCGCGGGCGTTGCCGCCACTGCCAGGTGTTGATCTCGTGGCGTTATCCGTTGGTCGAGTTGCTGACGGCGTTGCTCTTTGCCGCCATCGTTTGGCGCACGGGCGCGGAGTGGTGGGCGCTGGCGCAAATGGCGTTTGGCGCAGTGATGCTGGCCTTGATTTTCATTGATGCGCAACACCAGTTGTTGCCGGATGTCCTCACCTACCCGGCGTTTGTCAGCGTATTTCTGGCCAATGCCTGGCACAGCGGCTGGCGCGTCGCGGGTTTGCAGATGCTTGGTGATTACATCCCGCCACAACTGACCAACAACACTTTCGCAATTGATGAAGCGGCGCTTTACGGTGGGTTGATCTGTGCACTCGCTGCGCCTTCGTTCTTGCTGCTGGATCGGTTGGATGCGTTGCTGTTCGACCGCTATTTTGCTAAGGAGACCGGGCTAGAGGAGTTGGCTGAACAGTCTGAAGCAACTCAGTCAGCAATTACAGAAGACACCGGACGCGAACGGATGCGCCAGCGCGTGATCGCCGCCACCTTGCTTTTCGGCGTGTTGCTGGCAGTGGTTTGGGTTGGCTTGCTTTACCGTTACGCACCGGCAAATCAGTTGATCTATGAACGCGCCTATCGCGCCTTGCAAAACGCCTGCTTCGGCGCGGCCCTGGCGGCCGGCACGATCTGGGTCATGCGCGCGCTTTATTTCGTCTTGCGCCGCGCCGAAGGCATGGGCCTGGGCGACGTCAAGATGATGGCGGTGATCGGCGGCTTTCTCGGCTGGTATCCGGCGTTCGGCGTGTTGCTTTATGGCTCTGTGCTCGGCGCCATCGCGGGCTTGATCATCGCGCGCTTCAGCAAGGATGGCTTTAACACCGCCATGCCCTTCGGCGTTTGCCTGGGGGCAATGGCCATCCTCGTCATGCTCGGCCTGTGAGAGAAAGGATGAAGGCGGAAGGATGAGGGATGAAAGTTGTTCACTTCATCCCTCATCCTTCCGCCTTCATCCTTTCTACTGCGCCACATACCCGCCATCCACCAGCAAATGCGCTGCCGTGATAAACGACGCTTCATCGGATGCCAAAAAGAGAATCGGGTAGGCCACTTCGCGCGGCTGGCCGATGCGTTTGAGCATGTAATGCGGCGCTTCTGCCGCCTCGAATTCTTCCTGCGTGATGCCCGTCAGCGCGCGGTGCTGATCGGTGGCTTGCGTGACGATGGTGCCGGGGCAAACCGCGTTGACGCGAATGTTGAACGGCCCCAGATCGAGCGCCAGGTTTTTCGTCATCTGCAACACCGCAGCCTTGGTGGCGCTGTAAGTCACAAAATTCGGCTGCGCGATAAAGCTGGAAATCGAAGCCAGATTGATGATCGCGCCTTTGCCCTGGCCGCCATTGTTACGCTTCATCACTTCGACGGAATACTTGGTCACGAGCGCGGTGCCGATGACGTTGACGCTCAGGCTGCGCTGCCAGTCCGCCACCGAAGCTTCGACTCCTTTCAACACAAAGGCCGCCGCGTTGTTGACCAGCACATCCACGGTGCCAAAAGCCTTGACCGTGGCATCAACCAACCGCTGCACGTGGTCTTCGCTGGCAATGTCGGTGTGCACAAACAGCGCCTGTCCGCCGCGCGCTTGAATGCCATCCGCCACGGCTTGGCCTCGTTCATCGGCGATGTCGGCAATGACTACGCGCGCGCCCTCTTCGGCAAACACTTCGCACGTCGCGCGGCCGATGCCTGCACTGCCGCCCGTCACAATCGCCACGCGGTCTTTCAATCGTTCGCCCATCGTTTTCCTCAACTCCCTGGGTACGCACCGCTTCCAGCGTGCGGTCTCGGCAGCGGACGAGACAATGCCGGAGGGGTTTTCTTCAGCATCAAT
>JANOWX010000692.1:0-3111 GCA_031418175.1 Acidobacteriota bacterium
CGTGAGCAAGCGGAGCCGTCACCTTGCGCTCATTGGGTATGAGCTGCCAACAGCCGCTTGCTCACGCGCGCGGTACTGTACCAATGTTGCGTGGTTCGATTTAGCAGCGGCGCAGCGGTTTTTGCCATCCTGACAAGTGAAAAAATCGCCCGCGCTGAACCGCGCGCCAGTATCAATCTCGCCGCGTTTGTTTTAGACTTTGCGCCCGCAACAGCTTTAGCAGCGGGATCAAAATCAACATGAGCACCCAGACAAATTTCGATTCCTCCGGCACAGGCGTCAGCGCGGGCCGCGTCCTCGGCGGGCGTTACCGCTTGGATTCTTTGCTCGCCAGCGGCGGCATGGGCGAGGTCTATCGCGCCACGCGTTTGCACATCGGCGATGAAGTCGCCGTCAAAGTGCTGCGTGCTGAGTTGGTAGACAACGCCGTCACGCGCGAACGCTTTCAACGCGAGGCGCGCGCGGCGGCGCGCTTGCGCCATCCCAATGCCGTCGTCATTCACGATTTTGGCGAAGAGGCCGACGGCGTGGCCTACATCGTGATGGAGTTGCTGGATGGACGCAGTTTGCGGCAAGTGCTGGATGACGAAGGCGTGCTCGAACCCGTGCGCGTGCACCATCTGCTGGCGCAAATCTGCGCCGTACTGGCCGAAGGGCACAAGCTGGGCATTATCCACCGCGATCTGAAGCCGGAAAACGTCATCGCCGCTGAGCGGCCTGGCATGGCCGAACAGGTCAAGTTGCTGGATTTCGGCATCGCCAAGTTGCTCGACAAAGAGCAGGACTCGGGCATGTTGGAACCCGCCTTGACCAAGGTCGGCACCTTCCTTGGCACGCCCAGTTATATGTCGCCCGAACAGTGCCAGGGCGAAGCGGTGGACGAGCGTTCGGATATTTACAGCCTGGGCGTCGTCCTTTACGAATTGCTGAGCGGCCAACTGCCCTTCACAGCCAAAACGCCCACCGGCGTGGCGATCAAACACGTGATGGAGGCACCGAAGCCCTTGCGCGAACAGCGCCCCGATTTGAGCGAGGCCATCGAAGCCGTCGTCTTGCGCGCGCTGGAAAAGAAACCCGAAGACCGCCAGGCCACGGCGCATATCCTGGCGCGCGAATTTGCCGCGGCTGTTCAATTGAGTGCGCCGAGCGCAGTGTTGGCCAGCGTTTCTCCTGAAACTTCGGCGACTCCGCCGGGGCCGAGCCTGCCGACTTTGATGGATGACGCTGCGACGCGAACCTTGCCGCCCGCGCGTGACACCAATCCGCAGCAACGTCCGACCGGCGTGCAAGCGCAAAGTTATGACACGGCCGTTGGCGCGACTATCAAACCGCAAGACGTTCAACCAGCGATTCAACCTGCCAGCGCGCAACTTGCCGCCGAGGCATCCGTACCGCAGACAGCCGGAATTGCCGCTGAACGGCCTACCAGCGCCGGGCTCGACACACAACGCTTGGCGGCCTTGCGCCACGATGAAGCCGAGGCCGCGCCGGATAATTCATTGGCCGCCGTGTTCGACAGATTGAAAGCGCAACCGCTGCTGCTCGCCGCGTTGGCCGCCCTCGTGTTGCTGGGCGTGTTGGGCTGGTGGTTGACGAGCGCTCCGTCAGAGACACGCGAAGATGTTGCAGTGACAACGACGCCCGCGCCCGTGAGCAGCGCGACTGCCACACCCGCGCCAACGGCTACGCCCGTGGCTGTTGTTGAAGACATGGTTTTTGTGCCCGCAGGTTCGGTGCTGCTAAATGCCGCCAGCAACAGCAATTGCCAGGTCGTGGCCGTCACACTCAAGCCGTTCTATTTGGACAAAACCGAAGTCACCAACGAGCTATACGCCTTGTTTTTGGCGGCCAACAATTCCGCGCCGCCACCGTTGTGGAAAGGCGGCCTGTTCGCCGCGGGCGCCGAGAAATTGCCCGTCACCGATGTCAGTTGGGAAGACGCCACGACCTATGCCGCCTGGGCGGGCAAGCGTTTGCCAACCGAAGCCGAATGGGAATATGCCGCGCGCGGCGGCAAAGACTGGCTCTATCCGTGGGGCAATGAATGGCGCGCCGAACTGGCCAACGTGAATGGCAAGCAGTTGCAGCCCGCCGGCAGTTTCACACAAAGCGGCGGCGCTTTCGGCGCGTTCGATCTGATCGGCAATGCGGCGGAATGGACGGCCAGCGCTTACAGCGCTTGCGCCAAAGACGAAGCCGCCAGTTCTGACGCTGCGAATAAAGTCGTGCGCGGCGGTTCTTATGAAAGCAAAGAGGCGACGGCGGCCGCGCGGCAAAGCCTGCCCGCCAAACGGCAAGGCAACGCGAATTTCAAAGCCGTCGGATTTCGTTGTGCGCGCGATGTGCAGTGAATGCGGAATTCGGAATGCGGAATGCGGAATGAAGTCACGTTATTTTTGCAAAGCTAAGGCCGGAGTATTCGATTGAATCTCCGGCCATTCGTTTTTGAAACCGTGATGTTTCAGTCTTCCAATCCGCAATCCGCAATCTGCCATCTGCAATCGTTTCACTGTCCTTTTTTCATCTCCAACAGTGAAGGTTGCCCGCGATGTTGCGAGCACCGTTGTCCGGGTTGAACCAAACGGCGGCAAGCTGTGCCGCGTCGTGTGCGCGCGCCGCAAAAGGCGCTGGCTGTTGCGGGAGTAAGGGCTGCCGCGTTTGTCGGCAACGCTTGCGCGGTGGCATTCAACGCGGTGACAGTCGGTGCGGGTGGCGCGCTGGGCGGCGCGTTTTCAGGCAAGACAAAAGCCCAGCCCAACGTCGCCAGCAGCACGGCCAGCGGCAACAACCAGCGATAAACGGGCGAACGCTGCCGTTGCTGTTGGGCGCAGACCGCACAGAAATAACGCGGCCACCAGCGCACACGGCGCGCGGGCAACGCATTGCCGCATTCGGCGCAATAATTGGCTTGATAGAAAAACTGGCGCATCGGCTGGTCTCCACTTACTTGCACAAGGCGGCGGCAGTATAGCAGACCGCTGGCGCAAAGCCGCCCCGCACTACAGCGCTAGACGGTGCGGGCTGAGGCGGCTTATCATCAACGTGTTTCAACCTGACAAGGCAATCGAACAGGACATACGCAACAGCACAAGAGCATGGAGTTCAGGGGTC
>JANOWX010000693.1:0-5932 GCA_031418175.1 Acidobacteriota bacterium
TTTCTGACGATCACGATCAGTGGAACAGTCAACGCGGGGACAACGGGCAATTTGGTCAATACGGCGACTGTGCTTACAGGCGGCCAAGCCGATCCGACGCCGGGCAATAACAGCGCGACCGATACCAACGCGCCCAATCCGGCCTTAACCAAATCATTCGCACCGGCAAGTTTCACCGACGGCGGCAAGACGACGCTGACCTTCACGCTTGATAACAGTGCGAGTGGAGCAGTGGCGCAAAGCGGACTGGCCTTCACCGACACCTTGCCGGGCGGTCTGCTGGTGGCGACGCCGCCCAACATCATGAACCCCACCTGCGGCGGCACGGTGACGGCGGCAGCCGGAGGCACAACCATCGCCTTGAGCGGCGGCAGTGCTGTTGCGAACGGCACCTGCACCTTTTCAGTTGACGTGACGAATGCGGCGGGACAAACCAACGCTGCGTGCCCGAACGCAAACTTCACCAACGGCGCGGCGAACATCAGCGGGCTGGCGGGCAATCTGACCAACAGCGTGCAACCGGGTTGCGTGACCGTCGCGCCCAAGCCGCTGCTGACCAAATCATTCGCACCGGCCAGTTTCACCGACGGCGGCAAGACGACGCTGACCTTTACGCTCGACAACACAGCGTCGGGCAGCGCGGCGCAAAGCGGGCTGACTTT
Source organism: Acidobacteriota bacterium (assembly GCA_031418175.1). Taxonomy (GTDB): domain Bacteria; phylum Acidobacteriota; class Blastocatellia; order RBC074; family RBC074; genus JACPYM01. Next base: position 663 of record JANOWX010000693.1, read on the forward strand.
CACTGACACGCTGCCCGGCAATCTGCGCGTCGCCACGCCTGCCAACATCGTCGGCACTTGTGGCGGCGCCGTGACGGCTACGGCTGGCGGTACCACCATCGCCTTGAGCGGCGGCAGTGTCGCGGCGAACAGTAGTTGCACCCTCTCAGTTGACGTGACGAATGTGGCGGGACAAACCAACACTTCGTGCCAAGCCAATCCGGCGGCCTTCACCAACAGTTCAACAAACATCAGCGGCTTGGCGAGCAATTTGACCAACAACGTGCAACCGAATTGCGTGCTTGTCGCACCCAAACCGCTGCTGGCCAAAGCGTTCGCTCCCACAACCTTCACCGATGGCGGCACAACAACGCTGACTTTCACCATTGATAACACCGCAGCCGGGGCCAGCAACCAAAGTAGCTTGGCATTCACCGACACGTTGCCAACCAGTCTGCGCGTCGCCACGCCTGCCAACCTCGTCGGCGCTTGCGGCGGTATGGTGACGGCTACGGCTGGTGGCGCCACTATCGCCTTGAGCGGCGGCAGCGTCAGCGCAGGCGGCACTTGCACTTTCTCTTTGGATGTCACGAACGTGGCCGGCCAGACCAACATTTCGTGCGCGGGCAATCCGGCGACCTTCACCAACAGTGCGGCGAACATCAGCGGCTTGGCCAGCAACCTCAGCAACAGCGTTTCGGCAAGTTGTGTGTTGGTCGCACCCAAACCGCTACTGTCCAAATCATTCTCGCCAATCGCCTTCACCGATGGCGGCAAAACGACGCTGACTTTTACGGTCAATAACACAGCGGCTGGGTCCAGCGCGCAAAGCAGCTTGGCGTTCACCGACACGCTACCCGGTAGCCTGCGTGTCGCCACGCCTGCCAATATCGCCGGCGCCTGCGGCGGCGCAGTCACCGCGACAAACGGCAGCACCAGCATTGCTATGAGTGGCGGCAGTGTCGGCGCAGGAGTCTCGTGCAGCTTCTCGGTAGATGTGACGAATGTGGCGCAGCAAACCAACACTTCGTGCGCAGCGAATCCGGCGGCTTTCACCAACAGTTCAACCAACATCAGCGGGCTGGCTGGCAATCTAACCAACAACGTGCAGCCGCAATGCGTGCTGGTGAATGCCCAGATGGCCGATTTGTCGCTGACCAAGGCGGTAAATAATCCTACGCCCAACGTGGGCAACAACGTGGTCTTCACCATCACAGTGACCAACCACGGGCCGGATAGTGCGACGGGCGTCGCGGTCAAAGACCAGTTGTCCGCCGGTTATCTGTATGTTTCGGATGATGGCGGCGGAGCGTATAACAGCGGCTCAGGCGTGTGGACGGTTGGCACGCTGGCTAATCCGCAGACCAAGACGCTGCACATTACGGCTATGGTCAATTTGACCGGGCCGTATACGAACACCGCGCAGGTTTCGAGCGCGGATCAGAGTGATCCGAACTCGACGCCCAACAACAATGATCCAAATGAAAACGATCAGCAGAGCGTGACGACCGTGCCCGTCGCCGGGGCCGATCTGGCAGTGCAAAAGAATGGCCCAGCGGCGGTGGCGGCGAACGGTCAGATGACCTACACAATTCGGGTGAGCAACGCCGGGCCGCTGAACGCCAACGGCGCGACGCTGACCGACACCCTGCCCGCCGCCCTGACCGGCGCGGCCTGGACGTGCCACACCGAAACCGGTGGCGCAAGCTGCGGAGCAACTACGGGCAATGGCAACATCAACACAACGATCATGACTTTCCCGGTAGGCGGGAGTGTGACCTACACGGTGACAGGCACGGCGCCGGCGACGGGCATCTTCGGCAACACCGCGACGGTGACGCCGCCCGCTGGCGTGCTTGATCCCGACCCTGCTAACAATTCGAGTTCGGTTGCAACCGCGGTCGGCCCGGTGCTGGCCACAGCCAATCTGGCGGCCATCAAGTCGGGCCCCTCAACGGTGGCGCCGCATGGCGCCGTGACCTATCAGATCGTGGTGACGAATGCCGGCCCTGGCGCGGCCAACGCCGCCACGTTCACCGATCCGGCGCCATTGAGCGGTGTCACGTGGACGTGCGGCGGGGAAACGGCCGGAGCGAGTTGCGGTACCGCCAACGGCGCCGGCGGCATCAATACGACGATTGCGGCATTACCCGCAGGCGCGAGCGTGACCTTCACGGTGAGGGGCACGGCGCCGGCCAGCGGCAGCCTGGTCAATACGGCAACGATCATGCCACCGCCGGGCGTGACCGATCCTGACACATCAAACAACACGAGCACGGTCACGACAGCCGTGCAGACCCCAACCGCGACGGCTGATCTGTATACGATCAAGACCGGGCCCGCGACAGTTTTCCCGGGCGCATCGGTGAGTTACACGGTCATCGTGGGCAATTCCGCCGCGCTCGGCACAACCAATGCGCTGTTTACCGAAAACGTCCCCGCAGTGTTGACGGGCGTAACGTGGACGTGCGGGAGCCCCACCGGCGGCGCGAATTGCGGCGTCACAAGCGGAAGTGGCAATACAATTTCGACGCTGATTGCCAGTCTGCCGGCGCACAGCACGGTGACCTTTACGGTCACGGGAAGCGCGCCCGCCGCAGGCAGTTTCGTCAACAGCACGACGATCACGCCGCCGGTCGGAACGATTGATTCGGATCCCACCGACAACATCGGCGGCCCGGTGGTCACGAACATCGTCATCATTTGTCTGCCCTTCAGTTTTGTTCCGCTGACCTTGCCCAATGCAACCGTGGGCGCGTTGTACGGTCAGTGGCTAACCGCATACGGCGGCTCCGCGCCATATGTCTTCGCGCTGATGAGCGGTGCGCTGCCGAACGGCTTGACTCTTTTGCCGGATGGCTTGCTGGCCGGCACACCGCAACAAAGCGGGCCGTTCAATTTCATGGTCAAAGCGACCGATACAAACGGCTGCACCGGAACAATCGCCTACAACGGCGTTGTAGCCTGCCCTGCCATCACGGTCCAGGCGCCGCCGGCGGCGACGGCCGGGACGTTTTATTCGCACACAATGTCGGCCACGCCGGCGGGCGGCAATTACACGTTCGCGGTGTCGAGCGGGATGTTGCCAAACGGCCTGACGCTCACACCCGCCGGGTTACTGAGCGGCACGGTAATGAGCGCTGGCTCGTATCCCTTCACGATCACCGCGACCGGCTGGGGCAACCAGTGCAGCAACAGCCAGGCCGTGAACCTCATCGTCAACTGTCCAACTATTGCCTTGACTCCCAGTCTGCCGAACGGCGTGCAAGGGACAACCTACAACCAAACTGTGACGGCCACTCCGGCGGGCACGCCGTATACATACGCGTTGACAACGAATGTGTTGCCGCCGGGTTTGACGCTGAATAGCGCGACCGGCGCAATCACCGGCATACCGAGCGCGCCGGGCAATTACGCCTTTACCATCACGGCGACAGGCTGGGGCGGGTGCCCAAAGACGCAAAGTTACAACCTGCTGATCACCGGCACTTGCGAAACGATTACGCTCAATCCCACGGCTTTGCCGGCGGGCAGCGGCGGTCTGGCCTACAACCAAACCATCACGGCTTCGTCCAATGGCGGCGGCGGGCCGTATACCTTTGCCGTCACGCAAGGCGCATTGCCACTGGGCTTGGCGCTCAATGCGGGCACGGGAGTGCTCACGGGCAATCCGGCGCAAGCCGGCTTTTTCAGCTTCCGCATCACCGCGACGGGGCCAGGCGGCTGTACGGCTTCACGCAGCTATGCCCTGACGATCAATTGCGGCACGCTGAGTTTCGCTCCCAGCGCGTTACCGGATGGCGTGGCGGGGACTTATTACACGCCGCAACAGATCACCATCACGCCCGCGGGCAATTACACCTTCAGCATCCTGCTGGGCCAGTTGCCGCCGGGCTACACGCTGGGCGCGCAAAGCGGCATCATCAGCGGCGCGGCGAATGTGCCGGGCTATTACACCTTCACGCTCAAAGTGACCGGCGTCGGCGGTTGCAACGGCACCGTGCAGTATTCGATTCGCATCGTCTGTCCCGCCATCACGCTCAATCCCGCCACGCTGCCCAACGGGACGGTCAACGTGCCCTACAGCCAGACGATTTCCGGCGCGCCGGCCACGCAACCCGGCGTGTTTTACAGCTACGCCGTAGTGGCAGGCGCGTTGCCGCCGGGCTTCACGCTCAACAGCACGACGGGTGTGTTGAGCGGCACAACCAGCAGCGGCAGTTACAGCTTCACGCTCAAGGCCACGGGCTTCACCACGTGTCTGGGCACGCGGGCCTATACGCTGGTGATTCACAGCCCTGCTACAGCATTGGCGCTGAGCGCGGATTACGACGGCGACGGCCGGAGCGACCTGGCGTTGTGGTCGGCCAAAACCGGCAGTTGGCGCATCGTGAAAAGCAGCAACCAGCAAGCCGTAACGCAAAGCTGGGGCACGTTGGGCGATGTTTCGTTGCTGGGTGATTACGACGGCGACGGCCAAACCGACCTGGCTGTCTTCAGGCCCGCAAACGGCACCTGGTATGTGAAGCGCAGCAGTGACGGCAGCAGCATCGTCAAAGCCTGGGGTCTGCCGACGGATGTGCCGGTGCCGGGCGATTACGACGGCGACGGCAAGACAGACATCGCGGTCTGGCGGCCCAGCGAAGGCCACTGGTACGTCGTGCGCAGTTCGGATCAGCAGTACACAGCAACGGCGTGGGGCGCGGGCTATGCGCCGTATAACGACATCACCGTGCCGGGCGATTACGACGGCGATGGCAAGACAGATCTGGCCGTCTTTCGCCGCGCGACGGGCGCCTGGCTGGTGAAGCGCAGCAGCGACGGCCAAATCATGGTGAAAGCCTGGGGCCTCGGCACGGACGTGCCCGTCGCGGCGGATTACGACGGCGACGGCCGGACGGATTGCGCGGTCTGGCGCGGCAGTTCGTGGTACATCTGGCAAAGCGCGAGCAACAGTTACCGGGCGACGGAATGGGGGTTGAGCGCCGCGCCATATTACGACCAAGCCGCGCCGGGCGATTACGACGGGGATGGACTGACGGACGTCGCCGTCTATCGCACCGCGGATCAAACCTGGTACATCCGCTCTAGCGCCGACAGCAGCGTGTTGGCACGGCCACTCGGGCAAGCTGGCGATACGCCGGTCAGTGCGCGGCCACGTTGAGGGCGCTTGAATCATTGACGGAGGTGGGCGGAGTCACGGAGTTCCGCGCACCTCCGTTTTTTCTGCGCCTTGCCCCTGCTTGTCTCAAACCGCCTGGCGCGCTATGTTCTCAGCGGCGCGCAGCTAG
>JANOWX010000694.1:0-4629 GCA_031418175.1 Acidobacteriota bacterium
GCAACTCAACCGCGCCTACGTCGTCAATTTGCGGCGCGCCTTGATCGCTTACGGCGAACACCCGCCACTTGGCACCGATTAAGCGGCTCTTGGCACGGCTTCCCCGCAGCACTGCCCGGCTAGCTATTTACTCGCGCGCAGCCTGCATGATAAAGCTCTCCCGCTGTCGCATTCACGCAAACCACAACAACATCATCAGAGGAGAAACCCAGATGTCACGCACCCAACAGCGCGCCCCATTGTTCGTATTCCTGCTCGCCCTCACTTTGGCTTTGGCAAGCTGTGCCGCGCCTGAAGCAACGAAAACCATTTCAACCGCCGAGCAGCCCGCCGCTGCTCCCGCGCCTGTGGAAGAGAAGCTGCCCGCGCCTTACGCAATGGGCAAGCTCGTCCGGCTCGATCCGCGTTTCGACAAATTGATCGCGCCCGGCACCAAGATCGAAAAGCTGACCGAAGGCCACAAATGGACGGAAGGGCCGGTGTGGAATAAAAAAGACGGTTACTTGCTTTATTCCGACATTCCGAACAACTCGATCTACAAATGGCAGGAAGGCAAAGGCGACACGCTGTTCTTGAAACCAGCGGGCTATACCGGCACGGCGGCGTTTGACGGCAAAGAGCCGGGCACGAACGGGCTGACCTACAACAAAGACGGGCTGCTGGTTTCGTGCGAGCACGGCGACCGGCGCATCGCGCAATTGGCGGCGGACGGCAAGACCAAGACGACGCTGGCCGATAAATACAACGGCAAACGCTTCAACAGCCCGAACGATCTGGTCTTCAAATCGAATGGCGATCTGTATTTCACCGATCCGCCGTATGGCTTGCCCAAAGGCGCGGATGATCCGCAGCGCGAATTGAATTTTTGCGGCGTCTATCGCTTGGGCAAAGACGGCAAGGTGACGCTGCTGACCAAAGAGATCACACGGCCCAACGGCATCGCGTTCTCGCCCGACGAGAAGAAGCTTTACGTCGCCGGCCGAGCATTCCGAAACTCCGACGACGCCAAAGCGATCTGGATGGTCTACGACGTGAAGGCCGATGGCACGCTGGGCGTGGGCAAAATCTTCAAGGACGTGACGGCCTGGGTGAACGAAGGTCGCCCAGGTTCACCCGATGGAATGAAGGTGGACAAGGCTGGCAACCTGTGGGCGACTGGGCCCGGCGGCGTGCACGTCTTTGCGCCGGATGGCACGCACTTGGGTTCGATTGATACGGGCGTGAAGACCGCCAATTGCGCGTTTGGCGATGACGGCACGACGCTGTATATCACGGCGAATACGGCGCTGATTCGCGTGAAGACGGGGACGAAAGGGTTGGGGTTCTGATTTCGGCGGCGTTGCTAGGCAAGTCCAAGAGCATCGCGTATGATAGCCCGGCAATGCCGCATCAATACCGCATCAAAGTCCCATCTGGGAGGTAACGCTATGAGCATCAAAGTTGTGCGCCAACCGCGCGCCACTGTCGAAGACCTGTATCGCGTGCCGGAAAATAGCAAAGCTGAAATCATTAACGGAAGGGTGGTGCGTTTTACGCCGACCGGGAGAAAACCTAGCCGCGTCAGCAGTCTAATCTTTATGAGCTTGTTCCAGCACGAACGCCAACACGGCGGTGGTGTGGCCGTCAACGACAATGCCGGATTCCTCGTAAATCTGCCTAGCCGCGAGTCGTTCAGCCCTGATGCCGCCTGGTACACGGGCGACATCGGGGATGATACGAACGAGATGGACTTCTACGAAGGCGCGCCGGTCTTTGCCGCCGAAGTCCGCAGCAAAGAGGATTACGGCAAATACGCCGAAGGCCAAATGGCAGCCAAGCGGCGCGATTACTTTGCGGCGGGCACACTCGTCGTCTGGGATGTGGATATTCGCGGCGAAGCGGTCGTGCGCGCGTACCGGCGCGACAATCCCGATCAACCGGTGCTCTTCCGGCGTGGTGAGATAGCGGAGGCAGAGCCAGCAGTGCCCGGCTGGCGGATGCCGGTGGATGAACTTTTTCGATAAGACAGCCAGTCACGCTGGCTGGCATTCCTACAAAACTCTTTCAAGTAAAAAGGAGCAAGCAATTATGCAACTCGGCATGGTTGGTCTAGGCCGCATGGGCGCGAACATGGTGCGCCGCTTGATGCGCGGCGGGCACGAATGCGTCGTGTTCGACATGAGTCCCGACAACGTCAAGAAGATGGAGGACGAGGGCGCGAAGGGCGCGCGTTCCATCGAGGATTTCGTCAACAAGCTGACCAAACCCCGCGCCGCCTGGGTGATGGTGCCGTCGGGCGAGGCGACCGAAAAGACGATTGACGCGCTTTCGCGCTTTCTGTCGGCGGATGACAGCGTGATTGACGGCGGCAACACCTACTTCAAAGACGACGTGCGGCGCGCCAAGACGCTGGCCGAAAAAGGCATTCACTATTTGGATGTCGGCACCAGCGGCGGCGTCTGGGGGCTGGAACGCGGCTACTGCATGATGATCGGCGGGCCGCGCGCAGCCGTCGAACGGCTCGATCCGATCTTCAAAACATTGGCCCCAGGCACGGGCACGAATGGCGCTACGCCGGGGCGCGAGGGAATGACAGGCACGGCGGAACAGGGCTATTTGTATTGCGGCAAAGCGGGCGCGGGCCATTTCGTCAAGATGGTGCACAACGGCATCGAATACGGCTTGATGCAGGCTTACGCCGAAGGCTTCGATCTGTTCGCCTGCGCCAGCAAACCGGAGCTGCCCGAAGATTACCGCTACGATTTCGATCTGGCCGACATCGCCGAGGTCTGGCGGCGCGGCAGCGTGGTCAGTTCCTGGCTGCTGGATTTGACCGCGTCGGCCTTGGCTGAAAATCCGTCGCTGTCGAACTTCACCGGCTTCGTGCAGGATTCGGGCGAAGGGCGCTGGACGATTCAGACCGCGATTGAAGAGGCCGTGCCGGTGGATGTGCTGGCGACTTCGCTCTTCGCGCGCTTCCGTTCGCGGCAGGAGAATACGTTTGCGGATAAGATTCTTTCAGCGATGCGGAATAAGTTCGGCGGGCATATCGAGAAGCCGTCGGGCGGCTGATTGCGGAGTGCGGAATGCGGAATGCGGCTTTGAGCAAGGAGGAAAATGCGATGTATGGAGAAATGCGTTTTATTTCGGCTGATCTTGAGGTCTTGCCGGTAATCGAAGGCAAACGCTACGAGATCATTGACGGAGATTTGATTATGTCGTGTCAGCCGCACTATCACCATCAGCTTACTTGCAGCAACGTCACTATTTTGCTGGGCAACTGGAGCCGCGAAACCGGATTGGGACAAACCGTGATAGCACCGGGCATTCTATTCGCCGACGATGACGATGTCGCGCCCGATGTGGTCTGGTGCAGCTACGAGTTGCTGGACAAGGTGCTGGGCGAGGATGGCAAGTTTCACGGCGCGCCGGAGTTGGTGATTGAAGTCCTATCGCCCGGCAGCACCAATGAGCGGCGTGACCGGGAAACCAAGCGCAAACTTTATGCGCGGCGCGGCGTCCAGGAGTATTGGATACTTGATTGGTTGACAGGGCGCGCGGAAATTTTCCGGCGCAAGGTTCGCCAATTGCGCCTGGTTGAAACGTTGAATAAACGTGACGTGTTGCGCAGCCCGCTGTTGCCTGGCTTTGCCTGTAGCGTGGCCGATTTGTTCGAGTATCCGCCAAGAAAAAATGGCAATGGCAAAGCGTTAAGCACAGTTCGCAAGTAGGAGGGGGGGTATGAAAGCGAGCAGTCAAAGCGCCGTGGGCGTCGCCTTGAGTTTTCCCATTCAACAAGATGTTGAGAAGTTAGGCGGCAGCCCGACCATCGGCAGTCAGCGCGTACACGCCACAACCTTGATTGACTACTTAGATTGACTACTTAAGCGATGGCTTGTCGTTGGCCGATTTTCGACGCGACTTCCCTTCTGTTTCCGAAGCTGAGACAAAAGCTGTTTTGGCGGTTGTGCGCAAGGCCATTGCGGCTGGATTGTTGACCGGCTTTGAGCTTGGCGCTGAAGAGATTGTTTGACGACGGCGCAGCAGCGCCGCTTTCCATTGCACACTAAATCGAGGTAAAAATGGCTGCACTCCTGAACCCAACCGCAACCCTAGTCTTACCCAGCAACCCGGCTGATCCCTGTGTCATGGTCATCTTCGGCGCGACGGGCGATTTGACGAAGCGGAAGCTCTTCCCCGCCCTCTACAATCTCGCCAAAGCGAATCTGCTCTCACGCGAGTTTGCCATCGTCGGCACCGCGCGCCAGGAACTAACGCACGAAGCTTTCCGCGAACAGCTCAGCCAGGACATCAAGACTTTCGCCACAGACACGGTCGAACCGGAAATCTGGGACTGGTTTTTGAAACGCATCTACTACACCGGCGGCAACCTGCAAGACCCGGCCAGCTACGCCAAGCTGAAAGAAGTCATCCAACAGGCCGATCAGGCGCATGGTTGCAAGGGCAATTACTTTTACTACCTGGCGACCGCGCCGCAATTTTTCGGCGCGAGTGTGCGCCAACTGGGCGCGGCGGGCTTGACGCAGGAAGAGAATCGTCAATGGCGGCGCGTGATTATCGAAAAGCCCTTTGGGCGCGATCTGGATTCGGCACGCGCGTTGACGGCGGATATTGGCGCAACGCTCGAAG
>JANOWX010000695.1:0-8699 GCA_031418175.1 Acidobacteriota bacterium
TCACTCCGCAATCCCAACTCCTTTTTCCGCAATCCCAGGGGTTTTGCCAAACCGAAGTCCAGCACTTTGACCAAGCCGTCGGGGCGCACCATTACGTTTTCGGGTTTGATGTCGCGGTGAATGATCCCGGCGGTGTGCGCGGCGCTCAGTGCCTCAGCGATTTGCCGGGCGATAGTTACACTTTCTCGCAACGGCAACCGTCCGGCGTTGAGCCGCTGCCGCAGCGTCTGGCCGACGACGTATTCCGCCGCGATGAAGTGCGTCTCGCCGTCGGCGCCGATTTCATAAATCGTGAGGATGTTGGGATGGTTGAGCGCCGAGGTGGCGCGCGCCTCGCGGGTGAAGCGTTCGACCCACGTTTCGTCACGGCTGAAATGCGCGGGCAACAGCTTGAGCGCGACCTGGCGTTCGAGGCGCGGGTCGTGCGCCAGATAAACTTCGCCCATGCCGCCAGCGCCGAGCGCCGCGACGATTTCGTAATGCGCGACGTGTTGCCCCGGCGCAAAACCCGCCGCGCCAGCCAACCCCAGGCTGTCAGCGGCGGGCGTTTCCAAAAAGCTGCTGGCCGAATCGAACGACGCCAGCAGCTTTTCGGCTTCCTGCAATAACGCGGCGTCGCCCGCGCAGGCTTGCGCCAGATAAGCGGCGCGCGCGCGCGGCGGGCGTTCGAGCGCCGCTTGAAAGATGGGTTCGAGTTGTTGCCAGCGGTCAGTGGTCATCTTGAGGGATGAGAGATGAGGGATGAGGGTGTGGTTCATCCCTCATCCCTCATTGAGTTGTTGGTGCAACCAAGCCTTGGCCATATTCCAGTCGCGGGTGATGGTTTGCTCGCCTACGTCGAGCACCTGCGCCGTTTCGGCCACGCTCAAGCCGCCGAAATAGCGCAACTCGACGACGCGGCTCTTGCGTTCATCGAACGCAGCCAGTGATTGCAAAGCGTCGTCGAGCGCGATCAATTCGGGCGCGCGTTCCTGCCCGTAATCCAGCGCTTCATCCAGCGAGAGGTTCAGCGCGCCGCCGCCGCGTTTGTCGCGCTGTTTGGTTTTGGCGTGGTCTACCAGAATGCGCCGCATCATCTGCGCTGCCACGCCGAAAAAGTGCGCGCGGTTTTGCCAGTCAACTTGCGTCTGGTCAATCAGCCGCAAGTAAGCCTCGTGCACCAGCGCCGTCGGTTGCAAGGTGTGGCCGGGGTCTTCGCTGCGCAAATAACGTTCGGCCATGCTGTGCAATTCCCGATAGACCGCCGGAATCAACTGCTCCAGCGCCGTCGCATCGCCCGCGCGCCAGGCGAGTAACTGTCCGGTGATCTCGTTGGGCGTAGCATTTTCCATCTGCCTGAACCTGCGCGGCGCGTGGCCTTAAAAAAAAATTCGCGGGGATGGGAGTTTTTACGCCCGTTTGTCGCGTTATTCAACAGCCGCCGAAAAATCTCTCCCAAGGCAGTTGCCGCTTGCAAGGCGGAAGTGTGCGCCCAGACCGCGCTGACGACGGGGGAGGCGTAGTTCGCCAAGCCGATCAAGCCGCGCGCGACGTTACGTTGTGGGCGACCTAGCGTGCGTGCCGGTAGTTCTTCAACAAACTGGCGGAGGGCGCGCAGTTGCATTTCGCCGCGCCATTCCACCACCTAACCAAAAGGAGACAGAACATGAAGCTCATCAATTTTCCGAAAACAATCTTTTGTCTGGCGCTGCTGTTGGCTTGGGGTAGTTGCGCGCCCCCGGTCACGGCGCAGTATCAAGGAACACATCCGCTCTACCAGGACATGTTCATACCGGCGCCGCTGCAAACGGTCGAAGTCCAGACGCCCAGAGGCAGCCGCAACGCCGTTTTTCAGAGCGAAGTACGGGTCTTTCCGGACGGCACGGCCAGCGGTTTTCTGACGCTTACCCCAACGGACAATCACCCAGGCGGAGCGAATTTCGCTTTTGGCGACGGCAGCGTGAGATTCAATCGCGACGGCACAGTAGCGGGAGTCCTGTTGCGGGGGCTCACGGCGGAGGGCAACCCGGTCGTAGTCATGATCACCCCCGCCGCGTCGGAACCTTGCCTGATTTACACGACGATCGGCCCCCAGGTCTACGCGCACTGGGAAGCGCAAGGGCAGATCGTGGTGACTCCTCGCTGAAGCCGTGACGCGGCGCGGGAAAGTACTTGAAAAAAAAGTCAGCCGGGCTGGGCGTGGTTGCGCGTGTTGGTCGCGTGCTGCAACGCCAAACACCGCAGGCCGGGTGAACTGGCCGTTGACCGTCAAGCGCCAATGCGCCGGAGCGAGAGAACACAAACGCGTTGCTGTCAGGCAGCGCCCAAACCAAAAGGAGCAAGCTATGATCAACGCAAGCAACTGCATTCGCACCCTCGTTTGTTTCATCGTTGGCGCGCTGTGTCTGTTGGCTGGCGCGCCACGGTTGGCGCAAGCTCAATTAACCGCTACCACGATACCCGCGGGCTTCATCACCATGACTGTTCCCGCCAACAACGCCTGTAGCCAGGGCGAGGAGATACGCCTAAATCTGGCTTTCAGCGCCGGTCTCGTCCGTGCTCCGGCTGGCACGCCGCCCGCGACGGTGAGCGCCTTCGCACGAATCATGGATATGAACGGGCGCGTCCTGTTCACCGGCAACAACGAAACCATCACGGTTAATGGCATGCGCACCGAAAGTGTCAGCCGCCGCCAACTCGCCGTCCCGCAAACGGGGACGTTGATGCTGTTGGCCCATTGGGTGATTTCAGCGCCGGGTGATTTTGGCGCCGATTTGCCGGCCTCGGCGGAAGTGGTGGACGCTTGCAGCGGGCGCGTGCTCGATCACACGGGCCAGCGGCTGACGCTGCATCACCGCCCAGTGCCAGGCAGGAGCAATGTCTTCGCCATTTGGGTGACCCTTGGTTTCCAGCCAGTCAGTCTGGCTTATGGGCAAACGCTGCGGCTGAATATCGCGCAGCAATGGCCGCTCGGCGTGCCGCTACCCACAGCGGCTGGCGGCGATTTTTTTCTCAAGATCGAAGGAATTGAAGGGGAGTCGAGGTCGGTGGATGTGCGCCACCTCAATTTCCTGCCGGGCCAAACGCTCGTCGTGGATTTCAACCGCGATCTGATTACAGCGCCTGGCGACCCCGGCACGGGACGGCTGACGGTGTGGTTGGTCGTGGAGTACCGGGCCCAGGTGAGTGCCGCGCAGCTTGCGCAAATGTGTGCGCGGGGCACGCTGCCGCAATTCCCGGCGTCGCTGCAATTGGTGGATAACAACAATCCCAGTGCGATCGGCTTGTTGCTGCCCGCAGTGCAGAAGATTCGAGACATCCCTCCGAATTCGTGAGAACCTGATTGATCAACTGGCAAGTTTTGCCAGTCGAGCCTGACCACCTTGAATCCGCTGCACTTTGAAGCGCAAACGCTGATTCAGGTGATTCGCAATTGAATTTTGCGGCGGCGCCATTCAAACAGCGCGCGGGGCGCTCGGGCGTTTGGTTTCCGCCATCGCTGCGCGCCCTGCCGCCACAATTCCAGTTTGATAACCAAAAGGAGGCAGAACATAAAGCTCACCAATTTTCCGAAAACAATCTTTTGTCTGGCGCTGCTGTTGTGTTGGGGTAATTGCGCGCCCCCGGCGGCGGCGCAAAAAGTTGTGTAGCTACCAATGAGACAAGCTCGTGGCCGCCGCCGCCGCAGTCTCGCAATGTTTGTTGTTCCGGTTTAGTGAAAGGATCAAATTATGCCAAAGCTTCGACCTGCTCATCTCACTTGCCAGCTCGCGCGGTTGCTCGTGCTCGCCCTGTTTTGTCTGGCCAGTGCGCACACGGCGCAGGCCCAGGCCCCGGCGTTTAGTTATCAAGGCCGTCTCACCGATGGTGGCCAGCCCGCCAACGGCGCCTTTGATCTGCGCTTCATCCTTTTCGACGCGCTGATCGGCGGCGCGCAACAGGGCCCGATCGTCACGCTCGAAGACGTCATCGTCACGAATGGCGGCTTTACGGTCACGCTCGATTTCGGCGCGGCGGCCTTTCCCGGCGCGGCGCGCTTTTTGGAAATCAGCGTGCGTCCCGGGGCGAGCGTGGGCGCGTTCACCTTGCTCGCGCCGCGCCAAGCGGTGAATTCCACGCCGTACGCGCTGCGCAGCCTCAATGCGGGGAGCGCCGATGCGTTGTCAGCCGCGTGCGTGGGTTGCGTGAACAGCGGGCAAATCGGCAGCGTCGCGGGCAGCGCCATCATCGGCGCGATTCCGGCGGCGGCGGTACCGGCAGGCAGCGGCAATTACGTCCAAAACAACACGACGCAGCAGGCCAGCAGCAACTTCAACATCAGCGGCGACGGGACGGCGGGCGGCACGCTCAGCGGCAACCTCGTCAATGCGGCGACGCAATTCAACCTCGGCGGCAGCCGCATCTTGTCGAAAGCGGGAACCGACAATCTGTTTGCCGGCGCCGGCGCAGGGACGGCGAACACGACGGGCAGCAGCAACGCTTTCTTCGGCCCGAGCACGGGCGGCTCGAACACGGCGGGCAGCAATAACACGTTCAGCGGTGACAACGCCGGTACGGCGAACACGGGTGGCAGCAATAACTCCTTCTTTGGCTACCGGGCCGGCTTTGGGAACACGACGGGCGGCAACAACACCATCATCGGCTTCGGCGCCAATACCGGCGCGAACAATCTCAGCTTTGCCACGGCGCTGGGCGCGAGCGCGACGGTGGCGGCCAGCAACACCATCGCGCTGGGGCGCAGCGCCGGGCAGGATGCCGTCAATGTGCCGGGCGCGCTGACCGTGACCGGCGCGCTGACGGCCAACGGCGCGGGACTGGCCAATCTGAATGCCAGCAACATCACGACCGGCACGCTCGACAACAATCGCCTGGGCGTGGTTCCCACCACCAAAGGCGGCACGGGCTTGAGCGCGGCGGGGGTCGCAGCCAACTACCTGCGCAGTGACGGCACGAACTGGGCCAGTTCAGCCTTGCAGGCGGCTGATCTGTCCGGCATCGTCGGCACCATTCGCGGCGGCACGGGGCTGAGCGCGGCGGGCGCAGCGGCCAACTACCTGCGCAGCAACGGCGCGGTCTGGGCTAGCTCGGCCTTGCAAGCGGTGGACATTCCCACCGGCAGCGCCAACTACATCCAGAACTCCGCCGCCCTGCAAGCCTCATCCAATTTCAATATCAGCGGCAACGGCACGGCGGGCGGCACGCTGAGCGGCAACATCGTCAACACCTCGACGCAATACAACATCAGCAACAACCGGGTTCTGAGCATTCCCGGGTCAAACACCTTTGCCGGTATTAGCGCGGGCGGCGCCAACACGACTGGCGTAGATAACGCCTTCTTCGGGCTGAACGCAGGGAATGTCAATACGGAAGGTACCAACAATTCTTTCTTTGGGAGTCGTGCAGGGTTCGTCAATACAACAGGTGACAACAATGCTTTCTTTGGGGAACTTACCGGTGATGCGAACACAGATGGGGGGCAACAACACCTTCATCGGTAGAAGTGCCGGTGGCAACAACACAACTGGCGATTTCAACACGTTCATCGGCGAGAGTGCAGGAGGCGCAAACACGACTGGCAGCAATAATACCGCTCTCGGCAGGAATGCGAGTGTAGCCTCCGACAATCTTGATCACACCACGGCCATTGGCTCTGGTGCCGTGGTCTCCACCAGCAACCGGATTCAACTGGGCAGGGACGGCACGGATACGGTCTCGATTGGCGCACTGACGGCGGCCAGCGCCACCCATGTGTGCATCAACGGCACCGTCCTTTCCTCGTGCTCTTCCAGCTTGCGGTACAAGGAGCGTGTGCAGCCGCTGCGCCACGGGCTGAAGCTGATCCAGCAGTTGCGCCCGGTCACCTTCGACTGGAAAGAACGCGGCGAACCCGACCTCGGTCTGATCGCCGAAGAAGTGGCAAAGGTCGAGCCGTTGCTGGTGACGCACAACAAAACCGGCGTGATCGAAGGCGTCAAATACGATCAGCTTTCGGTCGTACTAATCAACGCCGTCAAAGAGCAACAAGCTTTGATCGAACAGCAGCAGGCGCAACTCAAGGCGCAACGGCAGGAATTGGCCGTGTTGAAACGGGCGTTCTGCGCCGCGCGTCCGCAATCCGCTTTCTGTCACGCACCCAAGCAGTAATCGTAACGGTCACGCACGCCGCGCGCCCGTTAACAAAACGCCGGGAGAATCGAGTTATGAAATACACCGCCAAACGTTCACACCTGCTCTGGCTGGGCTTGCTGCTCACCGTAAGCGCGTTAACGATTCAGGCCCGCTTCGGCGCGCCGCTGAGTTGGTCGCGCAAACCCGCCGTCTCCGCGCCCGTTGCGCAACCCGTGCGCGCGGGCAAAAGCGCCAGCCCGGCGTTGGCGGCAGCGCCGGTGCAATCCGGCGGCAGTTTCAACATCACGCAATCCGTCATCGCGGGCGGCGGTGAACGCAGCACCGGCGGCACGAGCGAAATCACCGGCACCATGGGGCAAGGCCTGACCGCGCAATCCAGCGGCGGGACGTATGCCATTCTGGGCGGTTTCTGGCCGGGCGCGGTGCCGTCGCAATGTCCGACGATCAGCCTGATGCCTGCCACTTTGCCTAACGGCGATCCGGGTGTGGCGTATCCCAATCAAGTGTTCACTGCATCGGGCGGGAGCATGCCTTACACCTTCAGTCAGACAGGCGCCTTGCCGCCGGGACTGACGTTCACGGCGGCGACGGCGACGCTCAGCGGGACGCCGACGACGCCGGGAACGTTTAATCTCACCGTCACCGCCACCGATGCCAATCAATGTACAGGTTCGCAAAATTACGCCGTGACGATCAATTGCCCGGCGCTCACGCTCAGTCCTGCCACGGTGCCGCCGGGTACGGTGGGCGTGCCGTATCCCGCGACGCAACTGTCGGCCACGGGCGGCACTGGCCCCTATGCCTTCCAGGTTACCAATGGTTCAGTCCCGCAGGGCATGAGCTTGAGCGCAAGTGGATTGCTTTCCGGCACGCCGACCGCGCCGTTGGGCGTCAATCTGACGATTCGCGCCACCGATGCCAATGGTTGCATGGGACAGCGCACTTACGTTTTGCAAGTCACCTGCCCGACGATCACGCTCAATCCGGCGACGCTTCCCAATGGCACAATCGGCGCGGCCTATCCCGCCACGCAATTTGTCGCGACGGGCGGCACGCTGCCGCATACGTTTCAGGTGACGGGTGGTTCGGTGCCGCCGGGCATGACGTTTACGCCGGGCGGCTTGCTCTCAGGCACACCGACGCAACTGTTTGGCGTCAACCTCACGATTCGCGCCAGCGATGCCAATGGCTGTTTTGTCGAACGCATTTACAACCTGCAAATCAATTGCCAGACGATCACCATCAATCCCGCGACGATTCCCAGCGGCACGACCGGCGTAGCCTATTCGCAAACCTTCACGCAAAGCGGCGCGTTGGGCGCGGTCACGTTCGCGTTGACCGGAACCTTGCCGACGGGGCTGAGCTTCACTGCCGGGACAGCCACGCTGGCGGGCACGCCGACGCAAACCGGCAGCTTCCCCATCACGGTCACCGCGACTGAAGCGAACAACTGCACCGGCGCGCGCAATTACACGCTGGTTGTCAACAATGCGGGCTGCCCCACGATCACGGTCAATCCGTCGACGCTACCGGCGGGGACGACGGGCGTGCCGTACAGCCAAACTTTCACGCAAACGGGCGGCGCGGGCGCCGTGACCTTCAACCTGACCGGCACGTTGCCAACGGGTCTGAGCTTTGCGGGCGCAACACTGTCGGGCACACCAACACAGGCGGGCAGCTTTCCGATTACAGTCACCGCGACCGATGCCGGCAATTGCACCGGCTCGCGCGGCTACACGCTGGTGATCAGTTGCTCCACGATCACGGTCAATCCGGCCACGTTGCCCAACGGCTTTTTGGCACAGGGCTACAACCAGACGCTGACGGCCACGGGCGGGACTGCGCCGCATACCTTTGCCGTGACTAGCGGGGCCTTGCCAAATGACTTAGCGCTGGCGGCGGGCGGCGCGCTGACCGGCACGCTCCTGTTGGCGGGCACGTTCAATTTCACCGTGACGGCCACGGATGCCAACGGTTGCACAGGCACACGCGCGTATGCGCTCAACGTCATCAATTGCTCAGCCGTCACGGTGAACCCGGCTGGTTTGCCGAACGGCTTTGTCGGCACGGCGTATAGCCAAACACTGACGGCGGCGGGCGAGACTCCGCCGCATACTTTCAGCGTCAGCAGCGGCTCGTTGCCGACGGGCTTGAGCCTGGCGAGCGGCGGCGCGTTGACCGGCACCCCGACCACGGAGGCGACGTCCACCTTCACCGTGCGCGCCACGGCTGCGAATGGCTGCACAGGTACACGCGCCTATACCGTCATCATCAGCGGCAACGGCTTGCAGTTCTTCCCGCTGCCGCAACCGGTGCGCTTGCTCGAAACGCGCTTAGGCTTCAGCGGTTGCACAATGCCGGGCGCGCCGATCAATGCGAATGGCACGTTGACGCTGCCGCGCGTACACCTTGCGCAGGCATTCCGGCCAATGCCGCAGCCGCGACGGGCAACATCACCGTCGTGCCGTCCGGGCCGGGCTTCCTGACACTGTTCCCGAGCACGGCAGCGCAACCGACGGTGGCGAACTCCAATTTCCAGACCAACGAAATCACCAACAACGTCTTCACCGTGGGCCTGGGCGCGGGCGATG
>JANOWX010000696.1:0-2525 GCA_031418175.1 Acidobacteriota bacterium
CCTAAGCGGGCAGTATGGCGAGGTTGTCAGCGGCATTATTCAACTAGGCCATGCGTGGGGGAGCTTACAACCCCAACCGAGCCACTTGCGGTTTGGCAATCTGTTGCGTGACCCAGCCGCGCGCCCATTGATCGGCAGCCAACACGGTTTCGAGATCAACGGCGGGCTGCAGCGCGTGCTCGTTGCAGGCGGCTTCGATCAAACGCGGGATGTCGCCGAACATGCGCTCTTCCAAAAACGCGGCGACCGCAATCTCGTTCGCCGCATTCAACACGGCGGGCATGGTACCGCGCGCGCCAAGCTATGGCCAAGCTATGAACGAAGGCGTCCCGTCTTGCCTGGGACTAATCACTCCGAGGTTTTTCGCCGCACCAAGCACGAAGCAGGTCGTCAATAGTGAGTAACTTGTCCTTCCAGTCTTGTAATGTCTTATGTTTCTTGAGCCGCTTATGGACTTGATACTGAAGCTCCCCTTGCCGATCCCCGGCTTTGACTTGGTACTCAAACCACTGCCAAATGTTTTTTGGCTTCGGCATCTCAACTAGCTTGTCCAGACTGTCTTCAGGACGCAGCAGGCCGGCCGGTAATTCATACTCTATCTCGATATGCTCAAGGCATTCCATCACAGGCTGTTTAGGCAGACCAGTGCTTCTAAAGTAGCGTTCAAAGAACTGCTCTTTGCCTATGTCATCCCTATCAGAAAAACGCGTGAGCATTTCGCGTTGCCAATGCGATTTACTAGCAGTCATTTCAAATTACCTCCAAGACACTGCGCAGCTATGGCGAGGTTGTAGAAACCTGTGAACACACCTGAAACGGCCAACACCGGCGTTACTTTATCCCCGTACTTGATAACTTTCCCAACTAATACGCCTTGGTCTAACCCGAACTCTTTACTCGCTACCCTGGCAATTTGCCGCCCTATGGCATTGAAGCCGCTTGCGTAGCGATTGCCTGATCCTCCGACACCTGTTCTACGCGCCTTCTGAAGCATCGCTCCAACGTCGGCAAGGAAGGAGATTTCGCCACCAAGTTCAGCCAAATCAAGTGGGGATTGATTGAGAAACGGTAGCTTATCTGTCAAGGCAGTCGGCCCCAGGATTGATTCAACCATACTGGTGAATTTGTAGCTCTGGAAACAATCCTTGAATTTTTGGTCTTGCGGTTGTTGACTGGCTCCTTGCTGCCCTCCACCTTGCCCTACCGGATCAAAATTCCCAGGCCCGACAAGCGAACCACCAAAACCGCCGGGAAACCACACTGGCTCATAGTATGTCTCACAAACCGGCCCGTCTCCGATGTCCACACAGGAGCGTCTCGGAATCCACGCGATGTTCAACCCGCTCGGATCAACCCCATTCAGCGAGTCATTCTCCACATACGCATACCGGTTCGTGCTCTGCGGATTGTTCACGCTCAAACTCCCGCCATACGGATCAGGACTCGTCCATCGTCCCGCCCGCGTGTCCGCCTTCCTGAACCACGTGTGATCCTGCCCCGTCGGCCCGTCCTTCTCCATCCCCGCGTACCGCTTCCGATTGCCATCCGCCGCGCCGTACCCTTGCGAACTCTGCCGCTGTCCCAGCAAGCCAATCTCTTCGCCAAACGGGAAGTAATCGTGCCGCGCGGTGACTAGCCCGTTATTATCCGTTACCACGCGCGCTGAGCCTTGCTGGTCGTTTAGGTGATACCGCTTGCCGTTGGCCGGTTCCTCCGTCGCCACCAGTTCACCGTTGGCGTAAATGCAGTCACGTTTGAGCACGCCGTTCTCGTACTCGGTCAGCACCATTCCAGAAGCTTCATAAACCTGCCGCCGCGTCACGCTGCCTTCCGTCGTCTGAACGCGCTGGCCCAGGCCGTCGTAAACAGCGGACGAAACCACTTGTTGCGTCGCC
The DNA here is from genome assembly GCA_031418175.1 of Acidobacteriota bacterium. Taxonomy (GTDB): domain Bacteria; phylum Acidobacteriota; class Blastocatellia; order RBC074; family RBC074; genus JACPYM01. The sequence goes on from JANOWX010000696.1 coordinate 1,896, forward strand.
AGTGAAGTCGTCGAGACAGCCCGCCCCTTCGCATCGTAGACGTGGCTCTGATCGCCAAAGGTTGAATCTACGGTCAGATTGCCCGCTGCATCGTATTCCCCCTGCTTTTCGTTAAAGCGGTTCGTCGCTTGCTCGTAATCGCTCGGATTGATCGGAACATAGGGCCGCCCGACATTCTCCGTGCTTGATTGCCAGCGGTTGCCATAACGGTCGTATTGGTAATGATCGCGCCAGACCAAATTACCGTTGTCACCGCGATGTTCGGCGGCGCGCTGCAAGCGGCCCAGGGCATCGTAAATGGTATGAATAGGTCACTGCACAGCGCACGCGTCTTTCCCTTGCTGAACCCGCCGCGCGGGCTTGTCAAAGAGCAACTTTGGCGGTCTGCTAGGGGCGAGTGAGGGCACGGGACGCCGCGTGGGCTGGGCCGAGTGCGGGTCTACGCGGGAGCGTTCGATTACAGCTATAGGCCACGAGCCTGCTGTCGTAAATGAACGTCCCGAGCCGCACGCGCCCTCGTAGGCTACGAGCCTGTATCGGTATGTGTCGCTCGCACGCAGGCGCGTGGGAGTGTCAGCGGCCAGGGCCACGGTCAAGGAGGTTGCAAAAGTAACAACCACCGTGGCGAGT
>JANOWX010000697.1:0-9880 GCA_031418175.1 Acidobacteriota bacterium
CTCCCTCACGGTCGGGCTACTGACACCTACTCTGAATGAATGTTTAGCTTTCTTCGGAAAACGAAATCTTCTCGACTTCGAGGAAGCCTAGCTCGACCGGCGTTGCGCGCCCGAAGATCGTCACGCTCACTTTGAGCATGCTCTTGTCGGGATTGACATCTTCGACCGTGCCGGTGAAGCTGGTGAACGGGCCATTGTTGATGCGCACCGTCTCGCCGCGCTCAAAGCTGAACTTCGGTTTCGGCTTCTCAGCCGCCGAAGCGACGTGATGCACGATCTGGTCAACTTCTTCGGCCGTCAGCGGCGTCGGTTTCTGGCCGCCGACGAAGCTGGTGACCTTCGGCGTGCTCTTGATCAAATGCCAGGCGTTATCCGAGATGTCGCCCTTTTCGTTGCACTCGATCTCGACCAGCACATAACCGGGGAAGATCATCCGCGTGCTCTCGACGCGCTTCGACCCGCGCATCTCCACGACCGTTTCGATCGGGATGAGCACCTGCGTGACCTCGCTTTCCATGTTAAAGGCTTGCAGGCGTGTTTGCAGGCTGTCACGCACTTTGCGCTCATAGCCTGAATAGGTGTGAATAATGAACCACTGTTTCGCCATAGGATTCAGCAATCCGCAATTGCTGCGACCTCAATACTGGCTATTGATATTGCCCACAATTGCGTCCTGCACGCGCCAGCCAAAACTGGGCAGCGCGCGCAGGGAAATCGGCCTAGCCGAATACTTTTCCGCCGACCCACTCAATCCCTTTAATCAGGTAGGTCAGTCCGATGTCCGCCACAAACAAATAGGCGGCGAAGAAGAAAATCGCCAGCACGCAAATCAACGTCGTGTTGATGACTTCCTGTCGTGACGGCCACGAAACCTTCTTCATTTCCAGCGCGACCTCGTGCCAGAAGCTGCGGATTTTGCCAAGAAAACCGCCTGGGCCTTCCAACCGTTCAGACCGCTCAGGCTTCTCTTTTTCTTCGTCCATCAGCGCTACTCCTTCTTGTGCGCGCGATGCTGCCATTTCGTAAACCTCAAAAACTGGCGCTTAGTTAAACCCAGTGAAATCTATGCGCCCGCTTCATTGTCTGCTGGCGAGCGCAAAATGGCAGGGGTACTAGGATTCGAACCCAGCCTTCCGGTTTTGGAGACCGGCGTGCTAACCACTAACACTATACCCCTGCAATATAAAACTCAGTGCTGAGCCGTTTGCTTTACTTGGTCTCGCGGTGCGGCGAATGCTTGCGGCACTTGCGGCAGAACTTCTTGAATTCAAGTCGCCCGGTGGTCTTCTTCTTGTTCTTCGTCGTGAAGTAGTTGCGATCTTTGCACTCGGTGCACTGCAAAACGATGTTGTCTCTCATATTTCAATCCACACCAACGCACGAACCGTGCTTTGGTGAAAACAAGCCTACTCGATAATGTCCGAAATCGTGCCCGCGCCCACCGTACGGCCGCCCTCACGAATGGCGAAGCGCAAGCCCTTCTCCATCGCAATCGGCATAATCAGTTCGATGGTCATGGCGATGTTGTCGCCCGGCATCACCATCTCGACGCCTTCCGGCAACTGCGCCACGCCCGTCACGTCCGTCGTGCGGAAGTAGAATTGCGGCCGGTAGCCCGTGAAAAACGGCGTGTGCCGTCCGCCTTCTTCTTTGGTCAGGACATACGCTTCGGCCTTGAATTTGGTGTGGCCCTTGATCGAACCCGGCTTGACGATGACCTGGCCGCGTTCGATCTCCTTGCGATCCACGCCGCGCAGCAGCAGGCCTACGTTATCGCCCGCGCGGCCTTCGTCGAGCAGCTTCTTGAACATTTCGACGCCCGTTACGACCGTCGTGCGCGTGTCTTTGATGCCCACGATCTCGACCTGTTCGCTGACCTTGACGATGCCGCGTTCGATGCGGCCCGTCGCCACCGTGCCGCGCCCGGAGATCGAGAAGATGTCTTCGACCGGCATCAGGAAGGGCTTGTCAATCGCGCGCTCCGGCGTCGGGATGTAGCTGTCCACCGCCGCCATCAACTCTTCGACCTGCTTCTCGCCTTCCGGGTCGCCATTGAGCGCGTTGAGCGCCGAGCCGCGAATCACCGGGATGTCGTCGCCGGGGAATTCATATTTCGAGAGCAACTCGCGCACTTCCAGTTCGACCAGGTCGAGCAATTCGGCGTCATCCACCGCGTCGCACTTGTTCAAAAACACGACCATCGAAGGCACGCCCACTTGGCGCGCCAGCAGGATGTGTTCGCGCGTCTGCGGCATGGGGCCGTCGGTCGCGGCGACGACCAGGATCGCGCCGTCCATCTGCGCCGCGCCCGTAATCATGTTCTTGACGTAATCGGCGTGGCCCGGACAATCCACGTGCGCGTAGTGGCGATTCTTGGTCTCGTACTCGACGTGCGCCGTGGCGATGGTGATCCCACGGGCTTTCTCTTCGGGCGCGTTGTCAATCGAATCGAAGCTGCGGAAGGCAATCTTCGGATTGTTTTTGGCGAGCACCTTGGTGATCGCGGCCGTCAGCGTCGTCTTGCCGTGATCCACGTGGCCGATCGTGCCGACGTTGACGTGTGGTTTACTGCGGTCGAATTTCTCTTTCGCCATAACGAAAACCTCTTAAACTTAGTCTATGGATATGCTTGTTATGAAAGCTGAAGCCCACAACCGGACTTGAACCGGTGACCTCGTCCTTACCAAGGACGCGCTCTACCAACTGAGCTATGTGGGCCTAACTTTTATGGAGCGGGCGACGGGACTCGAACCCGCAACACCTAGCTTGGAAGGCTAGTGCGCTACCATTGCGCTACGCCCGCCCACCTCGGAATTTCAAAACGAATGCAGGGGGTAGGATTCGAACCTACGTACGGCGTTAGCCGGCCGGGTTTACAGCCCGGTGCCATTAACCACTCGACCACCCCTGCGAAACGGTATTTCAGAGCCGGTGATAGGACTTGAACCTACGACCCTCTGATTACAAATCAGATGCTCTACCAACTGAGCTACACCGGCTTGAATCACTGCCTAGCTGTCAAAAGAGCCTTCACAGCAAAGCGGGGATAATAGCGGTGAGGTTTTGGTTTGGCAAGTCACGCCCGCAAAAATCTCAATGCGCCCAAAACTTTTGCTTATTTGCGTGAACGAATCAACCCCTTCAACTCATCCATAAACTCCGACACGTCCTGAAACTCCAGATAAACCGAGGCGAAACGCACATACGCGACCTTATCCAACTCTTTCAGCTTGCGCATAATCATCTCGCCGATCTTGGAGGTTGACCGTTCGCGTTCCGGCGAATTCTGCACATACGCTTCGATGGCATCCACGATGGATTCCAGCTTCGCCGTCGGCACGGGTCGCTTTTCGCAGGCGCGCAACAGGCCAGCCATGACCTTGTCGCGGCTGAACGGTTCGCGCCGCTCATCTTTTTTGACGACCATATACGGGATTTCGTCAATCCGTTCGTAGCTGGTGAAGCGCCGCTCGCATTTCAAGCACTCGCGGCGGCGGCGGATGACATCGCCCTCGCGGGATTCGCGCGAGTCCACCACTTTATCTTCCAAGTGATTGCAGAAGGGACATTTCATAACTTGCTTTCTTGAAGTACTGCCTGGGGATTGGTGCCGCCGGTGGTAGAAGAGGACTCCACCGTCATTTCCTGCGCCAGCAGCGCGCGCAATTGGCTAATGCGGATGCCGTCGCGCAGCAGATAAAACAGCCCCACCAGCAGCGGGGAACCGAATGCGATCAGGTGATAAACAATAGCAATCGCCGCCGCCAGATTGTGTTCCAGTCCTAAAAATTCAAAGCCTTTGGCGGCTGTCGCGTGAAAGGCGCCCGCCGCGCCGCCCGGCGTCGGCACCAGCGAACCGATCAAGCCAAACCCGAGCACGAAGATCACCTGCGAGAGCGCGAAGCTTTGCCCGAAAGCCAACAACACCAGCCACGTGCCCGTCGTCACCAGCGCCCACACGCAGACCGTGTAAAACAAACTCAGTGCCAGCGCTCTCAAACTGACCAATACAGACAGCCCGTCCGCCAAATGCCTGATAAAGTTCAATATGGGCTGGAACCAGCGGACGGTTATCCGTGCTGCCAGCCAGCCGATGATTTGCGGAGCTTTCAAGCGCAACAACACCAGCGTCACGATGCCCGCGCTCAGCCCAAGCAAAAGCGCGAGCCCAATTCCGCGAATCGCCGCAAGCTGTTTTACGCGCTCGCTGTCCGGCGCCGGCAGCGTGAAAAAGAGCAGATTGAAGGCGAAGAGCGTGACTACCGCCGCCGTATCGTAAATGCGTTCGATCAAGATTGTCGCCAGGGTGGCGCTCGGCTTCAGGTTTTCACGCATGCTCAGCACCAGCGGGCGAATGATTTCGCTGGCGCGTCCGACCACGAACAAGCTGCCGAAGCCAATCGCGGTGGCGGCCATCGCATTGTCCAGTTTGACCGGCGCGATGGGGGCGAGCAGCACCTGCCAGCGCAAGCTGCGGGCGAGCATGGTCAGGTTGATGATGATGAATCCCGCCACCAGCGGCCAGAGTTTGACGCCGCTTAAATACCTGCCCACCAACGCCCATTCTGAACTTTCCAGAAACCAATAGGTGAGACCAACCGCGATCAGGATGACGACAACTGCGCGTAACTTCTTAGCCACTTTCCCCCCGCTAAAGCACCTTGCCACAATATGTTGTATCGGAAACCGCACACTACGACAAAATCCGCGAGGGCGCAAGCACGGCGCTTTTCGCGCCCATAAAACAAAGGCACTGGCCATTCTTTCCCGCCCAGTGCGAGGGAAAAATTGCCAGCGCCTTCTAGTGCGGCCATTGGTAAATGGCCGGCTGCCTGTTGTGACAGGCAGCCTGGTACTGGGCAGCCTTTGCGCCAGGCTAGCCCAGGCACGTGCGGGGGGGGGCACGGTCCGCCAATCCACGCGGCGGAAAGCCAAGAATCATGCTGCCGATTGATTACCGCGCTCAGGTCGCCGCAATCAAGTATTCACCTGGCCAGTGTGGCGCGCCGAAACTCAGCCTGCGGGCGCGCCACACTGGCTTTGCACCACAGCGTTATGGTCTATGGGCGCTTACCGGCTTGCTGCCGGCCTGTCCGTGCGCCTGTGCCATGACGCTGCCGTCCTGGCTAGAGCGGATGTACCAGGTTTGGTCGGAGGCCCGCCAGACAGCCACATCCGCCTGCCCGTCACCATCGTAATCAGCCGGTACGGCTTGATCGAAGTACGGCGCATAATTGGCGCCCCACTCCGTCGCGCGATAGCTATCGGTCGTGCTTTGCCAGATGTACCACGCGCTGCCACGCCAGACCGCAAAGTCCGTCTTGCCATCGCCGTCGTAATCCGCCGCCACCGGCACGTCCGTACCCAGACCCCAGGCTTTCGCCGTGATTTGGCCGTCACTGCTGCGTTTGACGTACCACGTTCCGGTTGCGCGCCGGAATACGGCCAAGTCAGTGCGCCCGTCACCGTCGTAATCGCCTGGCACCGCGACGTCGTCGTAGGGCGCATAGCCCGCGCCCCATGACGTCCCTTCGTACTGCTGGTCCGAACTGCGCAGCACGTACCAGTTGCCTTCACTGGGCCGGAAGACGGCGATGTCCGTTTTACCGTCGCCGTCGTAATCGCCCGGCACTGGCACATCCGTGCCTAGACCCCAGGCTTTGGCCAGGACGCTGCCGTCGCTGCTGTGCTTCACGTACCAGTTGCCATTGCTGGGCCGGAAGACGGCCAGATCGCTCTTGCCGTCACCGTCGTAATCGCCTAGCAACGTGACATCGCCCGCCGTGCCCCAGTTCAGCATTTGCGTTTGCTGGTCGCTGCTGCGCGCGATTTCCCATTGGCCTTGATTCGCTTTCCACGTTGTCGTGTCAGCTTTGCCGTCGCCGTCGTAATCAGCCAGTTGCGCCAGGGCGGCGTTGCTGCCGGTGACGACGATGGTGTAGGCCTTGGTCGCCTGACAACTGCCCACCCGCACCTTGAGGGTGAAGTTGTAGGTGCCCCGCTGGTTCGTGATCCCGCTGATCACGCCCGTTTGAGCATTCAACGTGTAGCCAAGCGGCAACTGGCCCAGCAGGAGGCTGAACGTGTAGCTGCCCGCTGGCGCAACGCTAACGGTCTGGCTGTACGGCATGCCCGTGGCTCCGTTTGGCAGCGTGTTCGGGGTGAAGGTGAACACCGCCGGACAATTCACCGTCAACACGTAAAGCCGTGAACCGGTGCAACCGCCCGGGCCCGTCGCCTTGATCGTGACGACGAACGAGCCGGTTGCTGTTGGCGTGCCGCTGATGACGCCGGTGTTGGCGTCGAGCGTCACGCCGCTGGGCAACGCGCCGGTATAGCTGAACGTGTAGCTGCCCGCCGGACTCACCGTAAGCGATTGGCTGTAGGCCGCGCCGATGGTGGCGGCCGGCAATGACGCCGGACTGAGCGTGATCGCCGCGCAGGTGCCGGTGATCAGCAGGTTGAAATACTGCGAGCCATTGCAAGCACCGGCCCCCGTCGCGCTAACCCTGAAGTCGTAATTGCCGGGTTGCGTGGGAATACCGGTAATCAGGCCCGTCGCGGCATTCAACGTCAGCCCTGGCGGCAGGATGTCCGACGTTACCGCATAGCTGTAAGCCCCTGCCGGACTCGCCGCGACGCTTTGGCTATAGGCAGTGCCCTGCACGCCGTTTGGCAACGACGAAGCCGCGCCGAACGTGATCGCCGGGCACACGACCGTGACCGTGTAGGTGCGATTGCCGCCGCACAAACTCGGCCCAATCGGCAGGCCCGTATCCGTCACGTTGATCGTGAAGGTGGACGCGCCCAAGGCCGTCGGCGTGCCGCTGATCAGATTGCCCACGAGCGTCAAGCCCGCCGGCAACGACCCGCCGCCCAGCGCAAACGTGTATGGCCCGACTCCGCCCGTGCCCGTCAGCGTTTGGCTATACGGCGCGCCCAGCACCGGATTGGGCAGGCCCGCCGGGTTGATGTTAATCACCGGGCATTGAATGCCGATGGTGTAGGTGCGCGTGGTCATCATGCCTGCCGCGTCGGTGACCTTGACCGTGAAAGTCGTCGCGCCCGGCGCGGTCGGCGTGCCGGTGATGGTGCCGTCGGGATTCAACGTCAACCCTGGCGGCAACGACCCCGATTGCAAGCTGAACGTATAGCCCGGCGTGCCGCCCGTGGCCGTCACCATCTGGTTGTACGGCACGTTGAAAGTGCCACTCGGCAAGGTCGGCGGATTAAGCACAAGCGGGGCAGGGGCGATGGTCAGCGTGTAAGCCCGCGTGCCCATACAGCCCAGCGTGTCAGTCGCCTTGACGGTGAAGCTGAACGGGCCGGCTTGCGTCGGTGTGCCCGACAGCACGCCCGCGCCCGACAGCGTCAGGCCCGGCGGCAACATGCCCGCGCTGACGCTGAACGTGGCAGAGCCCGCAAAGCCGCCAGTCGCGGTGAAGGTTTGGGAATACGCCGTCCCCACCATGCCCGCCGGCAAGGCAGGCCCGGCCGGATTGACCGTGATCGTTGGGCAGGTCACGGTGAGCGTATAGGCTTGCGTCCCCATACAGCCAGCGGCATCCGTCACCTTGACGACGATGGGGAAAGAGCCGGTCGTCACAGTGGCCGTGCCTGAAATCAAGCCGCCTATCCCGAGCGTCAAGCCGGTGGGCAGCGGGCCGGACATCAACGTGAATAGGAAGGGCGCCGTGCCCGTGCCCGACGTCAGCGCCAGGCTATACGGCGTCCCCGTGAAGACGGGCGGCGCGCTGGGCGGCGCAATCGTCAGTGTCCCGCAGGCGATCACCAGCGTGAACACCGCACTGCCGACGCCCATACAGCCCTTGCTGTCGGTCACTTTGACCGTGAAGGCGAAGGTGCCCGCCTGGGTGGGTGTGCCGGAGAGCGTGCCATTAGCCGCTAGCGTCAAGCCGCCGGGCAAGGCGCCGGTGTTCAACATAAACATCACCGCTCCGATGCCGCCCGTTTGGGTAAAGACCTCGCTCAAGGGAACGCCCATTGTGCCCATATTGTTGGCGGGTGGCGTGACCGTGATCGTTGGGCAGGTGACGGTGACGGTGAAGCTCGCGGTCGTCATCGCCCCGCAATTGTCGGTCGCCTTAACCATGATGGTGTGCGTGCCCACCGGCATGTGGTTGGTGAGCGTGACAACACCAGTCATGGCATTGACGCCGACGGTGCCGGTGTAGGTGCCCTGACTCACCAAGGCGTAGGACGCGATGCTGCCATTGTCGGTGGCCGTGCTGGGCGAAACCGTATCGGTGCCGCCCGCCGTCACCATCTGATTGGCATAAGTCAGCACCGGCGGTGTGTTGGCGGTGACCGTGATGACGAGCGGTTTCGTGTCCATCGCCCCGCCGCTGTCGGTGACCTTCAACGTAAACGTGGCATTCAACGCCGTGCAGGACGCGATCACACTGGCGAAGATCTGGCCCATTGCGTTCGGGTTGATGCCGGTTGCCATCGCGTTCTGATCGTTCAGCGTAACGGTCACACCGTTGAGCGTCGCCGTGTTGAAGAAGTTGACGCCGTCGCTGCTGATCTGGACTTGCAGGATGTCTTCGGCATCTTCGATATCGCTGGCCGTGCCGATTTGCGCATTGGCAGTCGCCGGACTGCCTTGCTGCACTGTCTGCGGCATCGAGGTGATCGTCGGCGGCGTATTGCAGCCCCCAACCCCCGGAATATACGCCGCGCCAACGTCGCCCGCCGTCAGGTTGTAAAGCGGATTGACGCCCGTACCTGTCGCGCCTTCATACGGCGCACCGACGCCCACCGTACCCATATTGACCGCTACGGCATTGCCGAAATAGTTATTGGCTTCGACGTTGCCGAACATTGACGGCGGCGAAGGCGCGCCGGGATTGCCGAAGCCGCCCACGACGTCAGGGCAGGTTTGTTTGTTGTATGAATCGAACGCGCAAGCCGTGCCTGCGCAGCCGGTGAATTTATAGACCGCGCCTGAGTCACCCAGCAGGCCGATGAACGGGGGGTTGATACCGTTCCCCGCGTGGTCTTCGCCCGGAGCGCCGACGGCTACGTCAGTGCCGTTGAGCGAAACTTCTTTGCCGAAATAGTCAACTACAGTGTGATGGTTCGCCTTGAGATAAGCGCCATTCGTCCAGGGCGTACCCATCGTGTAGGTATAGGCCGCGCCTACATCCAGCGCAAGCTCGTTGGCGACGGAATTGACGCTGGTGGTGTTACTGTCTTCGCCAATATTTCCAACAATGGCAGTGTTGCCAGAGATGTCTACGGAATAACCAAAATAGTCATTCACGTTCTGAGTGCCGATGTTGAAAGCCTTGAGATAAGACGCATAGCTCCAGGTCGTGCCAGCGCGAGAGTAAACGTGGGCTGCGCCTGAGTTCGTTGATAGCGTGCCAAATGGGTTCAAGAAGAAATCGTAGTCTGTCGCAGGTGGAGCGGCTTGCGCGCCCGTGCTGCCGCCGTCGTCACCGAAGGCACCGACGATGATTTTGTCGCCGTCAACCGCGACGGATGCGCCGTAATAATCAACGAAGGTGATGTTGGGAGGTTTGAGATACGACTCTTGCGTCCAGGTCGTACCGGTACGCTTAAAAACATAGGCGGCGCCGTGCTCTGAGCCAGCAAACTCAGGAGCAACGCCTGCTTCATTGGGTGCGCCAGGGATGATCATTCTGTTGATGCTGTCTTCCAGCGGAGCGCCGACCACAATCGTGTTGCCTGAAACGTCTACGTCCCAACCGAACCCGTCGAGTAATCCGGGGTTTGAAGCCTTGAGATAAGCCTGTTGCGTCCAGGTTGTTCCGACGCGAGTAAAGACATAAGCCGCGCCGTTGTTGAGACCGAGGTCGTCGGCAGCCGGATTGACGCCCGAACCGCTGCCGTC
>JANOWX010000698.1:0-4152 GCA_031418175.1 Acidobacteriota bacterium
CAATCAAAACAGCGCCACGCGCGCCCGGAATTTCCAGCCGCCCGTTGCGCTTGGCAAAAGCGGGGTGAGTGAGTAGCATTCGCCTCAGTTCATTCAGGAGGTTATTTATGACTACGTTGACTTTGAGATTGTCTAAAGCCCTCGATGCGCAATTGACTACTGCGGCTAAACTCCGCCGTGCGAGCAAGACCGCGATTGCGCGGAAAGCGTTGGCGGAATACTTGACGCGGCAGCAAGAGCCGACACGCGAATATCTTGAAAACTATCTCGCCCAGCACGGCGAGCCTGCGCCTGAATCTTTCGCCGCCCGCGCCGCGCACCTAATCGGTTGCATAGACGTTGATGGGCCGACCGATCTGTCCACCAACAAAAAATACTTTGAAGGCTTCGGCGAATGAAAACTGTCGTGATACTCGACCGCTGGTCGCATCGCTCTATCGCCGCGATCAGCATCATCTTTGGGCTAAGCAAGCGATGGCTACTTTGCTTCCCCCATTCCTAACTTGCAAACCGGCGCTGACCGAAGCTTGCTTCCTGTTGCACCGGCTGGTCGGCAGCAACGACGCAGCCCTCAAATTACTCGTAGACAATCTGGTGCAAGTGGCTTTTGACTTGAACGATGAAATCACTGCGGTCAGAAGCTTGATGGCGCGCTACGCCAACGTGCCGATGTCGCTCGCCGACGCCTGCCTGGTGCAGATGAGCGAATTGCATGCCGACAGCCTCGTGCTCACCACCGACAGCGACTTCGACATCTATCGCCGCCACCGCAACCAAGCCATCCCAACCAAAATGCCGCCCGCCTAATTCACCGCCACTCGCCCTGCAACGTAAACGCCGCCCAGTAATACGGCGCTTCCCAGCGTTTGTCGCGCCACAATTCAAGCTGCGCCGCGCGCAGTGCCGCCGCCGGACGCTGCCCTTCGTGCAACATCTTGCGGTAAAAGCCCGCCATCAACTCCGCCGTAGCCTTGTCATTCACCGCCCACAGGCTGACCACCACGCGCGCCGCGCCCGCGTACATAAACCCGCGCGTCAGGCTGACCAGCCCTTCGCCCTTGACCTGTTTGCCCAGGCCCGTCTCGCAAGCGCTCAGCACCACCAGTTCCGCCGGCAGGTTCAGATTGAAGACCTCGTGCGCGCGCATGAAGCCGTCCACCGTCCGCCCCTGCGCGTCAAACAGCGACAGCACAACCGTAGACAACTCCGCCCGCTCGCTGTCGGCCAGCCCGTGCGTAGCGAAATGCACGTAGCGGTATTGGCTCAACCGCTCGCTCTCGACCAGCGCGCGCGTCGCGTCGAAATCAAGCGCCTGCATCCGTTCACTCGCCGGAACCAATGCCATCAGGGCGTTCGCTTCGTCGCGCGTATGCTTCAGGCGCTTGATGTCCAGGTCGCCGGATGCCGACGGAATCAGCTTTCTGATCACTTGCCGATTCGCCAATTCGCGCAAGGTCGGCTCGGCTTTGGCGGCGACTTTGGCGACGGGAGCCGCGCCCGCCCTGAACCGTTCGTCCGCACGCGTGAAGACCGGATCGGCGATGACGGCCAGCGTTTTGGCGGCAGGCGCGCGGCCTTTCAATTCGCGCCGCAACACCGCCAGCGTCGAAGCCGACGGCAGATTCACGACTTCGTGTTCGACCAGCAGCGGTTGCCAGCCGCTCACCTTCACCGTGGGATCAGGCAGCGCGCCGAAGGGCAGGTAATGCAAGGCTCCGTCCGCGACGATGACCAATCGTTTCTTGCCCAAGTGCTGCGTGACCGGCGCGAGCAACATCTGGCTCAAACGCGCAGCGGCTGCCGGGTACGCACGATCCGCCGCCGCCACGCGCGCCTGCTTTTGCTCTCTGGTCTCGTTCTCTTTGTCCTCGTTACGCGCAGTCATCAGCGCGTAAACCTCCCGCGCCGCCGCTTCGATCACCTCGCGTTTCGGCAATTCGTAACTCGCCAGCCCCATCGGCGTCACCGCCCACACAAAGCTGCGTTCCGCGCCGAGCGCGTATTCCAGCAACAGCGTCTCGGCATCCAGCACCTGCTGTTGAATCTCAGCAGCACTGAGCGGCTGCGGTTGCGTCAACGCGGCGTAACGCGGACTGGCTTGGCGGATTTGCGTTTGGATTTGTTGTAACTCGGTGGTCAGCGCATCAATCTCTCTCTTGCTCGCCGCGAGTCGTGTTTCACCTGCCCCACTCGCTGAAAGCTTCAACAACTCTTCCGCTTTCGCATTCAGGCGTTGTTGCAGCGATCTTTCCCGCGCGAGCAGATTTGGATCAACGCCTCGCCGAATGTCGGCGCGCGCTTCGGTCAGACTTTCGAGCAACGACCGCGCGCGCGACCGCTCGGTGGCTTGCAGCGCCGCCGCGTGATGGTTCTTCCCTGGTTCTTGCCGGTGCATCTGCATCAGCAAGTCAACATAGAACCCATAACTCCCCTGCACGGTGGCGAAGAAAGAAGCACGCAATTCCCGACTCACAACCTCGGTTCGCAGCGACTCCCTGATCTTCAGGCACTCTTCTATGTGAGTGCGGGATTCATTCAAACGGCTAAGAGAGCGCTCGGTATAAGCGATGTTGTTGAGCGTTGTCGCTTCGCCGCCGCGATCACCGACGGCGCGCCGCAGCAGGAGCGCCTGAGCGAAGAAGTCGAGCGCTTTCTGTTTCTGGCCGAGTTCGGAATAAAACCCGCCGATGTTGTTGAGCGTTGCTGCTTCGCCGCGGCGATCACCGACAGCGCGCCGCAGCGGGAGCGCCTGAGCGTAGAAGTCGAGCGCTTTCTGCTTCTCGCCCAGCGAATCGTAGGCCAAGCCAATGTTGTTGAGTGTTCTGGCTTCTCCGCTGCGGTCACCGACGGCGCGCGTCAGCGGGAGCGCCTGAGCGAAGAAGTCGAGCGCTTTCTGTTTCTCGCCGAGATCGTCGTAAACCCTGCCGATGTTACTGAGCGTTGTCGCTTCGCCGCCGCGATCACCGACAGCGCGCCGCAGTGGGAGCGCCTGAGCGTAGTAGTTGAGCGCTTTCTGCTTCTCACCGAGAGCGTCATAAACCGCGCCGATGTTGTTGAGCGTTATCGCTTCGTCGCCGCGATCACCGACGGCGCGCAGTAGCGGGAGTGCCTGAGCGTAGAATTGGAGAGCTTGCTGACCTCCACCAAGATCACTGTTGATCCGACCGAGAAATAGCAGGGCAAATGCTTGGCCTCTGCGGTCACCCAGTTCACGCCATAACGAAAGCGCCTTCTCAAGCTTCTGAATCGCACTGCGAAAGGCCTCAGCAGTCCCTTGCCGGTATAGCTGTAGTCCCTCGTCATAGAGTTTCTGAGCCGCAACGGCTTTTTCAGCTTGCTGTTGTCGAAGCGCAGCCGTCACCTCGCCCCGTGGCGGAGAAGCAGATAACAGCAGAAGGGCGGCCAAGCTCACGCCAATGATTCGCCGACCCGCGCGGCTGAGGTTGCAAGACAACCTGTGAGTCCAACTTAGGTTTGCCATAGTTTCTCCCCTTCGATTGTTCAACATCCCAACTCCATCTCGCTCGGGTAATGGCCTCCCCGTGTTGCACCGAGGTTTTGATCATCACTTGACGATTGACCGCCGTATTCAGCCATATCTTGGGTTCATGCTCGCAACTGAAATGGTCTCTTATAGCCTGTTTTGTCGAAAGTTTTTCATCAAACGATCAACTGATTTTCGGCGGAGCATTGGCTACTTGATCTCGTGTTTGATGAATTCAATAAGGCCCTTAGCATAGGCAGCACCGAATTTCCCGAGCTCGCCATCAATGGTTTCATATACCTTCAATGATTGTTGGTAATGCTCTAACGCCTCCTGCGGTTGGCCGATTTGGCGATAGACTTCCCCCATGTTCAACAATATGGTTGCTTCAAAAAGCTTCTCTTCACGAGCTTTACATATCGCCAGGGCTTGACTGTAGCATCTCAGCATTTGCTGCGGTTCGCCGACTTTAGCAAAAAGGCTAGCGAGGGCCTGTAGCGTTATGACTTCGCCCATACTGTCCTTAAGGCTGCGGGCTTTGGCGTAAGCCTCGTTTAGTAAACGCATGCTATCGTCATACTTTCCAGCTTTTAGCGATTCCTTTCCTTTTTCCGTCAGTGCTAGCACTTCAGGGTTAACCTTCTCCTTTCCCTTTTCTATCAGTGCTG
>JANOWX010000699.1:0-1782 GCA_031418175.1 Acidobacteriota bacterium
CCGACGTAAACGATGCTCAAGGCGATGGCCGCTTCGATCACGCGCACAGGCGGATTGACTACATTCAGCGTTGCCAGCGTGAGCGTCAGGCTATGCGCCACGGTGAACGCAGTCACGATGATGAACAACCGGCGCAGGCTGCCGCCCAGCAGCAACAACCCAATCAAAAACAGAATGTGATCCGGCCCGGCGAAGATGTGATAGACGCCGTTGATAAGGAAGCTTTTGAACGCCGCCAGCGTGCCTTGCCGCGTACCGGTGAAGTGTTCGAGGGTTGTGCGCTGATTAGTGCAGATTTCCTGCCGCACCAGTGCGTCCGCTTCGTACACGTTCAGGAAGGTCTGATGTTGCGGGTCGTAGGGGAAGAGGGCGCATTGAATTCTGAGCAAGCCCGGCGTGGTGTTTGTGAAGAAGCGCAGGTGCAACGCCAGCGCCTGCCGGTCGGGCAACGGCTCCACGCGCAACAATTCGAATGCGAGCACGCGGCCATCCGCGATCACCGACAAGCGCGTGCGCAACCAACCCAAGAGGGATTCCTGCTTCGACGTGGCCAGTGCCGGATTGAGCAAAGCATCGGCGGGTGTCACCTTCAATTCGTGCGCGAGGTCGAGCGTGTGGGCGGTCAGCGTCGCTTCGATTGCGCTTTGGCTCAGGCGCAGATCAAGGTAGCTGTAGGGGGCGGGATGGGCGAAGGCAGGTAATACACAAATCAGCAGCAGGAAGAAGGCGCTTGAAGTTCGTAGTACCGGCTTTAGCCGGAAGGGTTCGCTGCTATAGCCCTTCCGGCTGAAGCCGGTACTACGAACTGCGGAATGCGCCAGCCAACTCATTTCAGTTCGCCGTAAATGACGCCGACATCGGGCTTCAGCCGGCCCATGCCGTAATCCTTATACTTTTCGCTGGGCTTGTATTCAGCAGCGGCTTGGTCAACGGTCTTGCCAGCCTGTTTGGCTTTGCTGATCATCGTGACCATCTCTTGCACAAAGCCGCCGAATTCCTTGAAGTCATTCCAGGTCATCACGGCCGCATGGCCGGGGATCACCGACTCTACGCCTTTGATGCCGGCGGCGGCTTTCGCCAACGTCTTGGGATATTCCAGTCCGCTGCCGCCGTTGCCAGTGTCCATATAGGGCGTGCTCTTGCCGGGGAACAGATCGCCGCCGTGCATCACCCGCAACGCCGGGAAGACCACCAACGTGTCGCCGTTGGTGTGGCCGGGGCCGAAGTAGTACAGGTCAATCCGCTCGTTGCCTTTCAACAGGCTGAGCTTGTCTTTGTAGGTTTTGCCGGGCAGGAACTGCTTGCCGGCTTCGCTTTGGAAGGCGGGCATCTTCGTCATATTCGTCTTGGTGTTTTCCTGCGCGACGAATTCAACCGCGCCGGTAAAGGCGCTGTTGCTGCCGACGTGATCGCCGTGCGTGTGCGTGTTGATCACCATCATCACCGGCTTGGTGGTGACGGTTTTGATCTTGTCGAGAATGCCGGGGCCGTTGTTGGGATTCTTGGTGTCCACCACCACGACGCCCTTTTCGGTGATGAAGGCCGCCGTATTGCCGCCGTTGCCAGTGATCATATACAGATTCTCTTTGACCTTCTGAATGTCCAGCGCCGCCGGAGCCTGTTGTTGCTGGGTCGCCAGCAACGAGATTGCGCCGGTCAGCAAGAGGGCGAATAAAACCGCGCTGCGTTTCATAGTGGGTTTCTCCTTTGATGTGTTTGTGAGGGCGGCATCATAGACGCGCTTGCCAGATGGCACAAGCGGAAGCGGGCCAACTTATGGAG
>JANOWX010000700.1:0-7395 GCA_031418175.1 Acidobacteriota bacterium
CCGGCCCCAACCAAAAACCTAATAACGTCTTTACTCCGTGTTGCTGCCCGCTTTCTCTCAAAGAACTTAGTTGTCAGTGTACTAATGGTCTTTGAAAAATAACCCTAACAACCAAGACCGCGTTAGTCGCCGTGTCCGTAGCCCGACCGCCTATGCCTCGCCATCCACTTTGACCGGCCGCTGCTTGGCCGTCAGCGCATCGAACCAACTGGACGGCAAAACGCGCAGCACGCGCATAAACCAAGCTGCTTGCCACGGAAACCGTATGACACGGTCGCCGCGTTCCAAGCGCCGCACGATCAATTGGGCGGCAGCTTCGGCGGACATCAGGAAGGGCATCCGTTCCTGCTTTTCCGTCATCGGCGTCAGCACATAACCAGGCGTGATGGTGACCAACTCGATTCCATGAGGCCGTAACGGCCCGCGCAAACCGTCAAAGAGCGCATTCAGCGCCGCTTTGGTCGCACAGTAACCCGCCGAACCGGGTATGCCGCGATCACCAGCCAAGCTCGAAAGCGCCGCGATTTTGCCGCCGCCTTGCTGACGGAGCAACGGAATCAATGCTTCCAGGCAATATGCGACACCGAGCAGGTTGGTTTGCAACAACCGTTCGAAGTCAGCAGCGCTGAACGCTTCGGCCTTGGTCGGTTCGCCGATACCCGCCGACAGGATTGCGCAATCAATCCGGCCAAAACGCTGTTGCGTTGCCGCGACGGCCTGTTTGACTTGCGCCGGATCGCTCACATCGCAGGCCAGCGCCAAAGCCCGGCCGCCCAGCCGTTCGACTTCGCGCGCCAGTTCATCCAGGAGCTTTTGCCGCCGCGCCGTCAACGCCAACGCGCAACCGCGCGGCGCCAGCGCCAAGGCCAGCGCGCGCCCGATGCCTGTCGAAGCGCCCGTGATAAAAACAACTTGTTCAGCTTTCATAGTTTGGTTTGGGGAGGATGGCCGCGATGATACGCGATAGGCGCGGCACACGGCAATCTATCAGCCCGTGCTGCCCGCAATGAACCGCGCGCATTCCTGCCCGCTCCACACCGCGCTCTCAATCGTCGCGGGCAAGCCGGTGGCCGTCCAATCACCCGCCAGATAGAAATTCTCGAACTCGGTTTGTTGCGGTGGACGCAAGCGCGCCACTCCGACCGTGTGCGAGAGCGTCGCATCCTGTTCGCGGATGACGAAGGAATGCACGGGTTGTGTTTGACGCGCCGCCGGAAAGAAGCGTGCCAGCTCGCATGTGGCCAGCGCAATCAACTCTTCTTTGGTTTGTTTGGCGGCGTCGTGCGCGCCGCTGATGACGAGCGCCAGGTGTTGCAACTCGCTCACAGCTTCGCCCGCAATGGCATTTTTGTTGAAGACCCATTCGATGGGCGAATCGAGCAGGCCCACGAATTCCAACCCGGTCACTTGCCGGTCGTACCAGAGATTGATCGAAACGATGGGCGCGGATTTCAGTTCGGGCAAATGGCGCAGCGTAGGGCTGGCCGCCAGCACTTCCGGCGCAAGCATGCGGCGCAAGGCGAAGTAGGGCGCGGCGCTGATGACCGTCGCGGCAGCCAGGTGTTCGCCACCGCGCAAGGTCAAGCCGGTGACGCGCTGGCCGTTGCATTCAATCCGTTCGACTTCGGCATTCAAGCGCACCGCGCCGCCGCGCGCTGCGATGAAGGCCTGGGCATCCGTCGTGTAAAGATCGCTCAAGCCGACGCGCGCGATGACCATCGTCGAATCTTGTTTGGTGTGCAGAAAGGCCTGATCAAGCACGCGCGCGAACATATCAGCCGAGGCGCGTTCGGGCGCTTCGTTCAAGGTCGCCAGAGCCACGATGTCCCAAAACCGGCGCTGCATCTGTTCGGATTGACCCAACCCGTTCAGCCATTCACGCACCGTGACATCAGCCAGTTTGGCGCGCTGGCCGTTCATCAATTGCAAAGCGAACCCGACACGCAAGGCGTGCAACCGGTCATTCCAACCGATGCTTTGTAAGCGCGCCAAGCCCGCCAACAGATGCAAGGGCGCGGGCAGGTTCGGACATTGAAAGCTGGCGTGCCCCTCATGCTCATGCAAGAAATCTACGCGGGGATTGGCTTGGAATTTGAGTTTGCCGAGCGCGCCGAGCTTGCCCAGAAAGTTCAGCGTGTGGCGATAACAACCCATCATCAAGTGCTGGCCGTTATCAATCACGTCGCCGGTTGTTTTGTCGGTGAAGGAATACGCGCGCCCGCCGAGGAAGCTGCGCCGTTCAAGGACGAGAACCTGGCGGCCCTGTTCGGCCAAGTCAACTGCCGCAGCTAAACCGGCAAAACCGCCGCCGATGATGACTGTTCCAGGCTGGCGCTGCGTCACTGCCAACTCTCCGAGGGCGCGTTGCGCTCGCGCACCCTCTCACCGTCTCCCCCTCTGCCCAGCCCCCCATCTCCATTCCCTCCGTTGCCCTGTCCGCCCGTTTCGTTAAAGGCCCACTCGCTCAGCGCAATCAAAAAGCGTTCGGGCCGGTGCAGGCGAATCTGGTGCTGAAAGACATCGTAATTGACGGCTTCGATCTGCTCGAGCAGGCGATAGTAAATTTTGCCCATCGTGCGCGCGGCCACCAGCGTCGGGCGGTCTTCGACGGGCAACAACTCGGCGGCGCGCTGGTAAAAGCCGCGCGCGCGTTCGCATTCAAAGCGCATCAACGCGCGGAAGTTGTCATTGACGACGCCTGCATGCAGTTCGGCTTCGCTGTAATTGAACTGGCGCAAATCCGCTTGCGGCAGATAGACGCGGCCCCGCGCGGCGTCCTCTTTCACATCGCGCAGGATGTTTGTCAGTTGCAACGCCTGTCCCAGGTTGATGGCGTAATCTTTGGTCTGCGGCGAGGTGTAGGTAAAAATCTCGATGCACATCAGCCCCGTGATCGAGGCGACGCGATAGCAGTATTCGTAAAGCTCATCAAACGTCTCATAGCGGTTGCGCTGCAAATCCATCTCGCAGCCATTGATCATCTCTTCAAAGTATTGCTGCGGCATGGGGAACTGCGCCAGCACGCGCTGCAAGCGGTGCGCCATCGGTTTGGCCGGTTGCCCGGCGTACAGCGCATTCAACTCGCCGCGCCATTCGTCCAAGCCAGCGCGCGCTTCCTCCACCGTGCCGCCGCGTTCGGCAATGTCGTCCACAATGTCATCCACAGCACGGCAAAAACGGTACACGTCAATGATCGCATCGCGTTTGGGTTTGGGCAGGAAGAGGAATGAATAGAAAAAGTTGGATTGAACCGTCTTGGCCAGGTCGTGGCGCAAATGCCAGGCACGTTCGCGCAGGTGCCAGGGCGTGAGCGAAATTTTGTGCGTGGGGACAGCTTTCATAACGAAGTAGACAGTAGACGGTAGTCAGTAGTTGAGCAGTGCGCGCCGCAATAGCACCGCTTTATCAAAACCCGTCAGCTTCGGACGCGCGCGCAGCGTGTCGTAATCCTGCCGTTCGATCAATTCCAGAATGCGCATGCCACCATGCCAGGTCAACCGCAGTTCCAGCGCCAGCCGTCCGCTGACCAGCTTTGGCAAGTCTTTGCCACGCGCGAACAGTTCGCGTGTGCGTGCGACTTGAAACTTGAGCAGGCGGCGAAAGTTTTCGCTGCCGTGGCTGGCTTGCAACTCTTCAAGACTGACGCCGAACTGTTGCAAGTCAGCTTGCGGCAAATAAACGCGGTCTTTCTGTCTGTCAACGGCCACATCCTGCCAGAAATTGGCGAGTTGTAAAGCCGTGCAAAGCGCGTCGGACAACTCGTCCAAATGCGCGTCGCGGTAATCGAACAGCCGCAAAATCAGCCGTCCCACCGGATTGGCCGAGCGGCGGCAATAATCGAGCACTTCGGCAAAATCGGCGTAGCGGCGCTTGACCACATCCTGTTTGAACGCCGCGAGCAAAGCGCGGAGAAGCTGTTCCGGCAACTGCAATTCCTTGACCGTCGCGGCCAGCGCGATGAAGACAGGATGGCTCGCTTGTCCGTGATAACAAGCGGCGAGTTGCGCTTCCCATTCGTCCAATGAACGCAGCCGAACTGCTTCAGTCAGTGTGGCGTCAGCATAACCTTCATCCGCGAAATCATCCGCCGTGCGCGCAAAGGCGTAGATGCTGTAAACGTGTTTGCGCCGCGCCCGTGGTATCAGCAACGAGCCAACCGGGAAGTTTTCGTAATGCGCGCGTGTCAACCGTTCGCAATAGGCGAAAGCTTCGGCGGTGCTGTAACTGTGCGGCTGTGCCGTGGGCGGTTGCAAGGCCGCGACTGTTTGAACGTTCAAGCTGCACTTCCATTCTGCCTGTGTCAGTAGCCCGACCGTCAAGGAGGGCCGGACTCTTAAGCAAGCCCTCCCTGACGGTCGGGCTACTGACACAGGCACTTCCAATCAATGTAGTGTTTGAAACGGGCCGCAGGATAGCAGCAGCGGAAAGGGTACGCCAAACCGCTCACCTGCTGGGTGCGTTTGGGAATCGCTGGAACCAAAGCCCATGCGACGGCGTTTAGCGTTGCGTCTGCCCTTGATTTTGAGCCTCAACGAAAACCCGTATTGCCAAGTAGTAAACGACAGGAGGTGAATGCTTGGTCACTGATCCGTCGGTCGCTTCTCTTTCCGTCAATCAAAAACCTGTGCGCCGCAAATTACTCGTGTGGCTGTTGCCAGCGCTCGTGTTGTTGCCGCTCTTGCTGTTGGCCGTCTTCACACCCGCCTACTTGCGCGTCCGCCAATTCACAACGGGCCTGCTGGCGCGGCAAATGCCGGCGCTGCTTAGCGCGGAGCCGCCGCCGCAAACAGCCACGATTCGCCGGGGCGCAATCAACAAACATTTGCTGCTCGACGGCGAATTGCGCGCGGTGCGTTCGCGCACGGTTTTCGCCGACACCAACGACGAAGCCAAGATCACCTGGCTGCCGCCCGAAGGCACGTTGATCAAAACCGGTGAACGCTTAGTCGAACTCGACAGCACCGCCATCCTGAACAAGATCAAAGATGCCGAAGAGCGCCTGGTCGCCGCTGAAAACGAAATCATCAAAGCCAGTGCGCAACAGGAAGGTCAACTGCGCGACTTCCAGGTCGAATTGAGCCGCCACTGGCTCGCGCACGAAAAAGCCAAGGTCGAAGCCCGCTTGCCCGTCGAGGTCGTCCCGCGCCGCGAATACCAGGAAAAGCAGTTCGCCCTCGACAAAGCCAAGACCGAATATGAAAACCAGTTGGCCAAGATCGAACAGAAGAAGCGCGAATTCGCCGCCGAGTTGCAGGTCAAAACCATCGAGAAACAGAAAACCGAAAACCAGCTCAACCTGGCCAAAAGCGGCCTGAGCGCGATGCAGGTCAAAGCGCCCGCCGACGGCATGGTGCTTTACACAGACCATTGGGACGAACGCCGCAAGATTCAAGTCGGCGATGTCGTTTGGGGCGGTTTACCAGTCGTGCAATTGCCCGATTTGACCGAGATGGAAGTCGTCGCCCAAGTCAACGAAGTGGACGGCCCCAAAATCTCGGTTGGCAATCAGGCGCGCGTCAAACTGGATAGTTACCCCGAGATTGAAATCACCGGCACGGTCAAAGACATTTCGCAAACCGCCGCCAAGGCCAGTTGGCAAGCCAAAGCCAAAGTCTTCACTGTCGTCTTCACGCTCGACCGCACACTGACCGAGAAGATGAAGCCCGGCATGTCGGCGCAGGTTTCGGTGCAGACCGGGGCGTTGAACAACGAACTGTTGGTGCCGCGCGCCGCCGTGACGTTTAATGGCGCCGATGCGGTCACGGTCGTGCGGCTGGAAGACGAAAAGGAGCAACGTCCAATTGCCGTGACGATTCTGGCCGCCGACCCATTTCATTATGCCGTGGCCGCGAATGGCGCGTTGCGCGAAGGCGACCGCGTTTTGCTGCGGCGTTGAAGTTGTCCGACAAGCTGCCAGCTTGTCGGCGTCGCGGCGGGCGAACACCGGGTTTTACGGCCAAGTATCCGGCAAGCTGGCAGCTTGCCGGGCTTTCTCGCGGAGAGTTTTTCATGAAATTAATCCGTCGCCTTGCCATCGCCGTCAGCATTTTTGCTCTGCTGGTGGCCACGTTGTTATTCGCCCGTTCGCCCAAATCCGCCGCCTGGCTGGCCGCCGCCGGTCTCGCCAAACCTGTCGCGGAAGCCGAAACGATCACGATCACGCCCGGCACCCTGTCATTTCGCGTCGAAACTACAGGAACCTTGCGCGCCACCTCGGTGCAAAGCTTTGGCGGCCCGCCCGCCTTTGGCAATTACTGGCAATTCCAATTGGTCAGCATCATCCCGGAAGGCCGCAACGTGAAAAAGGGCGAGACGCTGCTGCTGTTTGACGCGCAAAAGATCAACGAGGACTTGATGCGCTTTCAGAACGAACTCGACCAGGCCGGCAAGGAATTGGAAAAGACGACCGCGCAGATTTCGCTCGAACGCCAGGAACTCAGCGCCAAGCTGGCCGAAGCCCAAAACAATTTCGAGCGGCTCAAACTCAAACAGCGCGTCAGCTCCGACATCGAAGCCTCGCGCAACATCGAACTCGACCAACTCAGCGTCGAACAGGCGCGCCGCGAAGTCGAAGCCTTGCAAGAGCGCATCGAGTGGCACCAGAAATCCAGCGACGCCATCCAGAACATCATCGCCAGCCGCAAGGCGCGCGCCGAAAACAAAGTCGCCCAGATCAATCAGGGCCGGTCGAATTTTCAGGCCAAAGCCGACCGCGACGGCGTGGTCGTTTACAAAACCAAATGGAACGGCGAGAAGTTTCAGGTCGGCGAAAACGTCTGGTCGGGCCAGCCCATCATTGACATCCCCGACCTCAAAACCATCCGCGCCGAAGCCTTCGTCCCCGAAGTGGACATCGGCAAAATCAAGCTCGAACAACGTGCCGAAATCACGATTGACGCCTTCCCCGGCAAAGCCTACACCGGCCGGGTGAAAAAGATGGACACGCTGGTGCGGCAGAAAGCCTGGGATATTCAGAACAAGATTCTTTACGTCGAGATTGCGCTCGATCAACTCGACACCAACCTGATGCGCCCGGCGATGGGCATCAAAACCAAAATCGAAACCGGCGCGCTCACCGATTGTTTGTTCGTGCCGCTCAAGGCTGTCAAAACAACTGAAGCTGGCGCACTGGTCAAAGTCCGCACGGAAACCGGCTGGCGCGAGCAAGCGGTCAAGCTGGGCGCGGCGAACGCCACGGACGTTGTGATTCTGGAAGGGCTGAACGCTGGCGAGCGCGTGGCGAGCGATTATTCGAAAGTGAAATGAACCATCTAAATCCAGGCACCCGTGTTTGGAACACAGGTAGGAAATGGAGCACCGGCAACCAGGTGTTTAGAGTTCAAGCTTTAGCTTGTCCGGGCGCGCCGCAGGCGCAGCCCGCGCGCCTGCGGCGCG
>JANOWX010000701.1:0-4705 GCA_031418175.1 Acidobacteriota bacterium
GCCCAGCTTCCAGTCGTCGGTGAAAAAGAAACTCAGGTCGCGCATGCGAAAGCTCTTGTCGGTGATGCCGAATTGCGTATCGGCTTCGGTCGCCAAGCCGGTCAGGAACTGAGTAAAGTTCTCCCACTTTTCAAATTCGGTGGCTTGTTCTTCGGGCAGGTTCGAGTCGTATTGATGGCGTTTGAATTCGCCGCCGAAACGATAATTGTGATTGCCCTTAATCCACGTCATCGTGTCGGCAAAGCTGTAACTTTGTTGCTTGCGGCGATTGTACGAATCGTTCGGGCCGCCGAAAGAAAGGTTCGACAGGTTGTTGCGGAAAACGTAATGCCCCAGCCGCGTCGTCGCTGCCGACTGATCATAGAAATTCGCGGGGTTAGGAATGCCGACTGATTCGTTCGTGATGGCGCTGAATTCGTCGGTCAAGCTACGCGTGTTGTTGAGATGGAAGTAACCGAAACGCGCTTCGTTGATGAGCGAAGAACCGAAAGTGTGAATGTCAGACAGCGCCAGCGTGCGGTTGCGATCATTGCGGCGCAAAGCGACCGGCGAAGCCAGGCTCGAAGGATCAGGGAAAGGATCAGTGCCGGGGAAATTGGCAAAGAAAAACGTGCCGCTTAAACGATTGTTTTGGGTCAACTGATCGTCCATTCGCAGCGTGAATTGGTCTTGTTGGAATTCAGCCACTTGAACATTGCGTTGGCGAATGAGCGGATTGCCGCCAATCAGCGTGCCGACGGTCGTGTCTACGCCAACGCGTTCGCCGCCTGCGCCAACCGCTTTCGGCGCGGGAATGAAAAAGTCGCTCGTGATCGGATTGCGCAAATTCAGCAAACGCACAACCGTCGGCGAGATTTGCGCTCCGGTCAGCGCGAAAGTCGAATTGAGCGAGCGAAAAGCGCTAACGAGATTGGCCGCCGTACGCGCGCCAGTGATGAGGCGCAAGGCTTCAGGCAATACGGTTTGGCTGCTCGCGGTGGGCACGAAAGCCGTGCGCGCGCGCGTGATTTGATAACCGGCGAAAAAATGTACTTTGTCTTTCACGACGGGGCCGCCGATGGTGAAACCGCCTTCGTTGCGGCGCGCTTCGGGCTTATCAATCGCGTCGCGGTTAAAGAAATAATCGTTGGCATTCAGCCGCTCATGCTGGCCGTAGTAATAGCCCGAACCGCTGAAACGATTCGTGCCGCCTTTGGTGATGAGTTGGAAGTTGCCGCCGCCGCTGCGTCCGGTCGAGGCGTCATACAAACTGGTTTGCAACTTGACCTCTTGCAACGTTTCAGGCGCGGGCGAAATGTTGTCGCTCATCGAACCTTCGTTGGTCGTCAGGTTGGTGGCGTCTACGCCGTTGAAGGTGAGCGACGTGCTGGTGGTGCGCGTGCCGTTGACCGAAGGCGAAATGTTGCCGGTTCCATTGGTCAGCACGGGCGAAAGGTCAGCACTCACGCCTGCTTCGGCGGTGAGCAAGTGCGTGAAGCTGCGCGTTGGCGTCGGCACTTGCACGAGTTCATTGCCGGTCAACTGGCGAAAAGTCGTTGACGTATTCGGTGTGACCAACGCCGCGCTGTCGGTGATTTGCACTTCGACCGAAACATCGCCGACTTCGAGTTTCAATTCGATGACGCGCGGCACGGCGGCTTCGACGACGGCTTGCGCGACGGTTTTCTTGAAGCCTGCGGCTTCGACCGTGATTTTGTAATTGCCGGGCGGCAGCACGGCGATTTGCCAACGGCCTTCGCCATCGGCGACGACCGTGCGGCGCAAGCCGGTGGCAACATCGCTGGCAATAATTTTCGCGCCTGAGACGGTGGCTCCGCTGGGGTCAGTGACGCCGCCGCTCAAACTGCCCGACGGGCCGGATTGCGCGAACGCGACGAGGTTCAGCGTGACGAGCAGCAATAGCGCTTGCCACAGCTTCTGATGAATTTTCATGACATTTCTCCTGCTTGATTCCCTGCTTGTTGCGATGCTAAGAGTGAGTGAAAAACTGCGTGCTGGACGGTAAGCGGGAAGCTAACAAGCGGAGGTAAAGCCCGCGTAATGCGAAGCTCAATTCAATGTAAAGTTTGTCAAGGCGCGCCTTTTTCTGGCGGTTGAGCGAGCAGCGTTGGGAATAGGCAGCATGCGGCTGGCGTTGCTGGGTGTCGCACTGGTTTTGAGTGCAGCGTTGACCTGCCCGCGATTGATGAGAGGTCTGCTGTATGGCATGTGCGAGACTGACCCGGCAACATTCTTCGTGCTTTCATTGCTGTCGTGACGCTGGCGTTGGGGATCGGCGCGAACACCGCGATTTTCAGCGTCGTCAACAGCGGCGTGCTGCAACCGCTGGCCTTGACCCGTTTGTTGAAGAACCTGGTTTCTCTCTATGACGTGAGCGCGACCGATCCGTTGACGTTTCTGTTGAGCGCGGCATTGTTTGCGCTGGCGGCGTTGGCGGCGTGTTACTTTCCGGCGCGGCGGGCGGCGCGGGTTGATCCGCTGATTGCGCTACGTTGTGAATAGCGCGCGCCCCCTGCGCCAGCGCGTGCGAATTCATTGGGACAGCTTACAGGGTTGCAGTTCCAACGCGGCCTGTTCGACTCAGTAGTGCTGGCATGGCAGAATCGCGCCCGTTGTTTTCGACGGAACTTACCTTGCTGTATTGGCAATTGACGCAGCGTGTTTTTATCAGGAGACGAACTTGACTACTGAGAATGCAAATTTAGGCCCCGCCGAAGCAGATAGCATGCTGGCAGATTTAATCGCTGAGACGGTCAGCGGCAAGCTCCGTTGGGGCTTTCAGCCGCCCTCGACGGCCCAGGCCAATCGAGGCGTCACGCATTTTGTGCTGCGCTTGCGGCGCAAGGTGTACCGGCTGACCGCGCGGCGCGACGGGCGCAAGCAGGTTGATTTGACGATTGAACGGGCCGAGCCGGAAGGCGGTTTGATGACCAAGCTTTTCGGCTTGGCGACGGGTGCGGGCGCTTGACGGCGACCGTTTGACCGGCGGGCGCGCGTTGTGCCGAAACCCCGGCAAGGCGGGCCATCGCCTTGCCGTAGCGAATTTATTCGCGGCGTCACAACGCGAATAAATTCGCTACTACAAGGGAGAATCGCTAACTCATCCTCATTGCCCTTAAGCCGCCATCTTCTCCAGTCGCGCCTGAAACGCTCTCGGCCTGAACAAAAACTCCACGATGTTGCCTTCGTGCGGTTGCAACCAATCAAGCTGAATCGTCGGCACCGGCCCCAGGTTCAGCCGGTCAATGTGCGTCGCCTCCACCAATTGCCGCTGAAAGCGTTCGTCATTCGTGATCGCGCTGCCCACCAGCGTGCCGCCGATACGCGCGAGCATCTCGTCTTGCGGGCAACGCACCACACTGACAAACGGGAACATAAATTCAGTATTCGCCAGTTTGTTATCGGGCGAATCGCAGTGGATCACTGTCGGGCGCAAGTAGCCGCAACGTTGCTGCTCAACCAGCCGCGCGCCGTATTTGGCGGTGACATGTGCGACGCCCGCTTCGTGCAAGCCGGATTCGATGCTGTGCCAGATGGCTTTGGCCGCGCCGGGCACGGTGAAGGCCGCGAGCTTGGCCTGCGGGTCTTCGGGCGGCTTCGGCTCGATTGGGCCTAGGCGTTCGGCCAGCGCGGCGGCAATCTCCTCGGTATGACGCGAAGCCCAGACGCCCGAACAGTTGATGCAGCCGCGCCCGCTGTTCAGAAACACGCTGTCGGCGATCACGTCAATGTATTTCTCCCAGTTGTCCACCACGTCGTCACCGAGCAGAATCTTGCTGAAGCCCGGCCCGTGCACTTGCACGCGCGTGTCGCCGCGATAACGTTCGACCGTCGCGGTGCCGCCGAAAATCATCGTGCGGTTCGAACGGCGCACGACTTCGGCGCCCATATCCGCGCCGCCTGGATAGATCGCAATCGCTTCTTTGGGCACACCGGCTTCGGTAAAGGCGGCAGTCATGCGATAGGGCGTCCAGGGTTCCTGCGGCCCGGGTTTGAGCAGCAGCCCGATCTGCATCGGAATCACCGGCAGCCACAACGTATGCACGCCCGGCGAATTTGAGGGCAGCACCAAGCCGAGCACGGGCGCTTGGGCCTGATAGCTGACGGTCACGCCGCGCGATTCAATGCCGTAGCCGCGCGTCAGGATGTTCAGATCAAGGCCGCGCGTCAGGGCATCGAGAATCTGATCCATATTCGACAGCACGAAATGGTTCTTTGCCATATTGGCCTTGCACATCTGCTCTGGCAGGCCCGTGCTGGCCGATTGCTGGCGCGCGAAATCATCCGGCGTTTGCGCGCCATCGCCCAGTGGCAGCGTGCCGTTGAGATAAAGATCGCCGGCCTTCTTCATCATGGCGATCAACTCGGCGATTGGAATATCGGTGAGCACCTGCCGCGCGCGCGGAGCCAGCCGAATGTCGCGGCTCAGCAAACCCGTGTTGGCCTGGCTGACGCGCGCCAGCCGCTCGCCGGTGATGAAATGCACTACGTTATCAGTTTCGAGGCTCGTGTAGGGTTGGCCCCAGCGAATAATAGGAAGGTTTAGGACTGCCATTGGTTCCTCACAGATTCAATAAAGGCCGTGTCAGTAGCCCGCGCGTGAGCAAGGGCTTTGGACTCAGCGGCCCACAGGTCGCAGCGCGATGCAGCACGACTTCGAGCGCAATCTCGCCACGATCTACGACAGCGCCGATACGCCGCGCCT
>JANOWX010000702.1:0-2589 GCA_031418175.1 Acidobacteriota bacterium
GAGTTAGCCGTGAAAACCCTTGGTGAAATGGCGAAGAAAAATCAGCCGTTCTGGCTCGGCGTAGGCTTCATCAAACCGCATCTGCCTTTCGTCGCGCCCAAGAAATATTGGGATTTGTACGATCCCGCAAAAATCCAACTCGCGTCGAATCCGTTCCGAGCGAAAGATGCGCCGGAGTACGCCGTGCTGCCGGGCGGTGAGTTGCGCAATTACAAAGACATCCCGCAAGGGCCGATTCCTGATGATCTGGCGCGGCAACTGAAGCACGGCTATTACGCCGCGATCAGCTATATGGACGCGCAACTCGGCAAGGTGCTGGACGAACTCGACCGCCTGAAACTGCGCGACAACACGATCATCGTGCTGGTCGGCGATCACGGTTGGAAGCTGGGCGAGCACGGCGCGTGGTGCAAACACACCAACGTCGAAAACGATACGCACGCGCCCTTGCTGATCTCTGTTCCCGGCGCAAAAAACGCTGGCAGCAGCAACGCCGCGCTGGTTGAGTTTGTGGATGTTTACCCGACGCTCGCCGAACTTTGCGGCTTGTCATTGCCGAAACATCTGGAAGGCACAAGTCTGGTGCCGTTGCTGAACAACAAAGCGAAGGCCGTGAAGACTGCTGCCTTCAGTCAATACCATCGGGTAAGCAATAAACAAAAATTGATGGGTTATACGATGCGCACCGAACGGTATCGCTTCACGCGCTGGGTTCATCGTGACGATCATTCAAAGGTTGATTCAGTCGAACTTTACGATGAACAGACCGACCCGCAGGAAAATGTAAACATCGCCAAAGACCCGAAGAACACGACGCTCGTGGCAAAGCTGACGGAGCAATGGCTGAAAGGTTGGCAAGGGGCCAAGGTAAAATGATGAAAATAAAACTGATTACGCTTAACCGTTTACTGGCCTTGACTGTTGTGTTGGCCTTCGCCTGTTTTCCTGCCGCAGCGCAAGCCAAGCGGCCCAACATTATTTTCATCCTGGCGGATGATTACGGCGTTGGCGAAGTCGGCTCTTATGGCGCTGACAATTACAAGACGCCGAACATTGACGCTCTGGCGAAGGGAGGCACGCGCTACACGCACGCCTATACGCCCTCGCTGTGCGGCCCTTCGCGCGCGACTCTGCTGACGGGGCGCTATCTGTTTCGCACTGGCGCGACCAATCAGGACGCGACCGGACGCTTCACGCCTGCGGCTGAAACGATGATGCCGAAGATTTTGAAGGGCGCGGGTTACGTCAGCGCAGCGGTCGGCAAATGGGGACAGCTTCCGCTGGGGCCAGCCGAATTCGGTTTTGACGAATACCTGAAATTTCAAGGCAGCGGGGCTTACTGGAACACGCAGGACAAAGGCAAAAAATATCTCGTGAACGGTCAGCAAACACCGCTGCGTGATAAGGAATATCTGCCGGACGTGATGCACCAATTTGCCGTAGATTTCATCACGAAAAATCACGACAAGCCGTTTTACCTTTATTACTCAATGTCGCACGTGCATACAGAAATCCTGCCTACGCCGGACAGCGCGCCTGACAGCAAGGACGTTTACGCAGACAACGTGACTTATATGGACAAGCTGATCGGCAAGCTGGTCGCCGAGCTTGACCGCCAGAAGCTGCGCGAGAAAACACTGATCGTTTTCTTCGGCGACAACGGCACGGCGAATGGCCGCGCAGACCGCGCCAAGATTGGCGGGCGGCGGCTGGACGGCGCGAAAGGCTCGATGCAGGAAGGCGGCAATCTGGTGCCGATGATCGTTAACTGGCCGGGCGTCACACCTGCGGGAAAAGTCCGCGCGGATATGATTGATTCGTCCGACTTCGTCCCGACGTTTGCCGAACTGGCGGGTGCAAAATTGCCTGAAAAGAAAATCATTGATGGCCGCAGCTTTGTGGCTTCGTTGCGTGGTGAAAAGAAGCAGGCGCGCGATTGGGTTTTTCTGCAACTCGCCAATAAGTGGTATACGCGCGAAGCCGGTTGGAAGCTGACGCAAGCGGGGGAACTGTTCGATATGAGCGACGCTCCGTTTGCTGAAAAGCTAATAGCCGCTGACACCAAAGACGCGGCAGCCATCGCCGCGCGCAAACGCTTGCAGGCTGCGCTCGATCAACTGAATCCGGCGGGCGGCTTTGTGGATGACGGCGACGGCACAGGCCGACACGCCAACAAGCAGCAGAAGAAGAAAGAGAAATAGGCGGGGCGAGCAGCAACGTGAATCTGCGGTGATGCTTGCGACACCGAGGTGATCAACCAAACGTCAATACTTCAAACAGGAGTCCCACATGAAAACCTATGCACTCGTTTTCACTTTGCTGCTGGCAGCAGTAACCGTGACCGCACAAACGCCCACGGCGGGCGTGACTGGCCGCGTGACTGACGCGACGGGCGCAGTCGTCCCCGGCGCAACCATCAAGGTCGCCAATGTAGAAACCAATATCGTCCAACAAACGGTATCCAACGCGAACGGCGAGTTTGCCCTGCCATATTTGAACCCAGCCAGTTATGTGCTCGAAGCACAGGCCAGCGGCTTTCGCTCATACAAGCGCGAGCGGTTCACGTTGGAGGTGAGTCAGACCTTGCGG
>JANOWX010000703.1:0-5988 GCA_031418175.1 Acidobacteriota bacterium
GGAGGGCTTGCTTGCGAAACCAGCCTCCCTCACGGTCGGGCTACTGACACGTCGCACGCACGTGCAAACCACAATAAATTGCTAGCGGCCAAACCGGCCGAAAAACACCACCCGCAACGTCTCGAAGAGAATCACCGCGTCGAGCAGCGGCGATTGATTCTTGATGTAGTAAAGATCGTATTGATGCTTCATGCGCGCATCTTCGACCGACGCGCCATAGGGATAACAAATCTGCGCCCAGCCCGTGATGCCCGGTTTCACCAGATGGCGCTGCGAGTAATAGGGCAGCACTTCGCTCAATTGCTGGACGAACTGGCGGCGCTCGGGACGCGGCCCGATCACGCTCATCTCGCCGCGCAACACATTGATGAATTGCGGCAATTCGTCTATGCGCAACTTGCGAATGAGGCGGCCCACGCGCGTCACGCGCGGATCGTCCTTGCTAGCCCAAACCGCCCCGTTCTTTTCGGCATCGGTGCGCATCGAGCGGAACTTGAAAATGTCGAACGGCTGGTCGTGTTGCCCCACCCGTTCCTGCGAATAGAAAATCGGCCCCGCCGATTCCAGTTTGATGAAGAGCGCCGTCAGCAGCATCAGCGGCGCGCTCAGGATCAACCCCACAGACGCGATGATGATGTCGGCCACGCGGCGCACGCGGCGGTAAAAGCGCAGCCAGCGTAAGTTGTCGGCAAAGATCAGTTGGCTCGGTTGCAGCCGATCGGTGCTGATCTTGCCGGTCAGGCGTTCAAAGAAATTCGCCCAATCCTCGACCGCCACGTCATCGCGCAGCTTCAAATTCAACAGCGGATCGAGCGGCATGCGGCCGCGCCGGTCGGTCAACGCGACCACGATGCGGTCGGCGTTATAACGACGCGCGACAGCTTCCAAATCGTCGGCGGTGCCGATCACGCAAGGATTGATCAGGCTCTGTCCGATCAGCGCCGGGTCATCGCCGACAAAGCCGACGACTTCATAGCCCGATTCGCGGCGGTTCAAAACTTCGCGCGCCAAATCAACGGCTTGCTGTTCGGTGCCCAGGATGATGACGCGTTCCGCCAGACGCGGATGGCCCAGCAACCAACGCGCCACCAAACGCCAGCCCGCCATAATCGTCAGCATCAACGCCAACTGCGTCAGGAAGACGCCGCGCCCGAGCATCAAAGCCGGCAGCAAATAAAAGAGCAACGCCAGGAGCATGGCCGCCAAACCCAGCGCCTGGCACAAGCGAATCGCCAGCACGCTCAGGCGGCGGATCATGCTGAAATCGTAAAGATCGAAGAGGTAAAACGCGCCTTGCGCGACCACCATCGCCACCAGCAATTTCAATAGACCGAAGCGTTGGGTCAGCACGTCACTCGCGTCCGCGCCGAAGCGCAGCAGGATGGCAATCAGGCCGCAGCCGTAAATCAAAGCTCCTTCAAACAGCATTAAGAGGAACGTTCGTTTCCAGTGCTTGGCTTTCATCGCGCCTGACTCCTTCTAACCAGTTTCACCGGCACCGCTTATTTCGCCACGCGGTTTAACACCACGCCGCAAATGTCTTTTTCGTTGAAAAGTGAGACGGCCTTGGCCATCTGTTGCGTCGTCGTCATCCCTGGCCGAATCACCAGCATCGTCGCGTCGGTCAGCCCCGCCAGCAGATTGGCATCGGCGCTCTCAAGCAAGGGCGACGAATCAAACAGGATGAAGTCGTAATCCGGCTCGCACAGTTGCAGCATCTCGTGAAAGCGCGGTGACGCCAGCAACTCGGCCGTATGTTGAATCTTTTCGCGCGTCGGCAGGATGTTGAAGGCCGCCGGTTGCACGCGCAAGGCCGCGCTGTTCGGCCCCAAGCCGCGATGCACGGCTTCGCTCAACCCCAGCGGCGCGTCAATGCCCAACAACCGCAGCACCGAGGGATTGGCCAGATCGCAATCCACCACCAGCACGCGTTGCCGCGCCCGCGCCAGCGCGCCCGCCAAATTGAGCGTCACGCACGTGCGCCCTTCGCCGGCCAACGCCGAGGCCAGCAGCACGCGTTTGCAAAGGCGTTTGTAGGAAACTGAAATCAACGACACCGCCACTTGGTCGAAATAGCGGGCCGCGCGCGGATTGAAATCCGAGAGCGCGATCAAATGCGGATCAATGCGTGTCGGATCGAGCAAAACCTCGCGCACACGCTCAACCGGCTCACGCATCTGCGCGGCCAATTGATCCTGCGAACTGCGCCGCAAGTTGCCGGTTGGCGGCGTTAACGCCTGGTTGGGCGCCGGGCGGCGTTGCAAATCCTGTTCAGCCTGATGCCGCCGCATCACCGCCTCGCGGGCAGGCGAGTTTTGCCAATCGCGTGCTTCGGGCAGCGGCTGCCGCGCCTCAATCTCACGCACCGGCAGGCGCGGGCGCGCGGGTTCCGCCACGCGCACGGTCTCGCGGGCAAAATCCAGGCCGTGCGGTGGCTGGGCCAGATTGTCGGCCAAACGATCTTCAATGCTCGGCCCGTGCGGTTGTGCTTCTTCGTAACGGCGCTGAAATTCGAGCAGCCGGTTGTAATCCAACTTGGCCGTGACGCGTTGCTGATTCACGGGCAACGGGTGCGGCTGCGGCTGTCGGGCCGGCGGCTGCGCGGTCACTTGGCGCGCTTCGCCGCGTTTGGTCGCGACGTGAAACGAAGTTGTCAAAGGATGCGTCACTTCGCGCCGGAGCGTTTGCGGATGCGCTTCAAGCTGCGGCGTGGGCGCGTGGCCATTGCCATTCGTCGCTTCGTGTTGGGCGTGGCCCTTCGTCTCGTTGCGCGCTTCATGGCGGGCGGCGCGAATGCTGCGGCCGTATTCCAAATTCATCTGCTGCAACTCGGCCAGCTTTTTGTAGTAATCCAATTTGGCCGTCGCCCGGCGTCCCTGGCTGCGCTGCGAAGGATGGGTCGGCGGCGGCGCGATGTATTCACTGGCGACTTGCCGCGCGGGCGGGGCGTCGCCCGGCTGTTTTTGGTATTCGTTCAATTGGGCAACTCGCGGCGACTCAGCGGCCGGCACGGCGCTCAGCAAGCCGCTGACTTTTCCCGCTGGCCGCCTGCTCGAAGGCGCATCGAACAGTTGCAACACATCGTCGTTTTGGGCTTGGTACGCCAAGCCATGGCGGGCAGGGGCCACCCCAGTGGCCAGCAAAGACTCGTCAAGCACCGGCAGCACGTTTTCATCGTCCGCCCAAAATTCCTCTGGAAGCTGTTGTTTATTGTTCACGTTCAGCTTTCTGCTTTTGCCTTTTTGCGATCTTTGCGTGGTTGCACCTTTTTCCATCACCCGCTCCTCCTCATTCTGTTGGCACACCCCTTAGGTACCGTGTCAACTCTCGGCTATTTGTTCCCGAGCACCTCAAACAGGCCGCTACCATTGAGCAGCAGCGCAAAGATGGGTACGCAAGCCGCCACGATAATTACCACCAAGGCCACGCGCGTGAATTTCTGGCGCCGCACCAGGCTGTGTTCGACAGGCGTCAGCGTCTCTGGGATCAAACCCATCACGGGCGCGCCGAGGTAATACTCGACATCGCGTTCATCGTGAATCCGGAAGAACTGGCGCGCTTCGAGCAGCGCCACCGTCAATAAGCCCGCGCCCAGCGCTAAACCCAACGCAATCAATTTGAGCAGCAGGCGATTGGGCGCCGCCGGTTTGGTCGGCAAGAAGGCCGGATCAATCACGCGGAAGAGGTTCAAATTCGGGCCGATGTACATGTTGTTTTGCGCCTGTTGCAAGGCCTCTTGCTTATCCAACAAGCGAACGTACCGTTTGCTCAGCCGCTCATATTCGGCATCCACCGTGGCATCGGGCGCCGCTGGGCCGCTGGGGGCCACGACGTTCGGCAGCGCAGTTGGCAGGTTGGCCAACTCTTGCCGTTTGTTTTCGAGATTGCGTTGCGTGATCGCCAACTCGGTTTTCTGTTTCTCTAGCTCACGTTCCAAGCCGCGCAGTTCGCGGCCTTCGGGCGTGGTGGCCAGCGCCTGTGGCCCGGGCGCGCTGCGTTCCATCTTCTCGATCAGCAAGTTGAGTTCCTGTGCTTGCGCCCGCGCTTGTTTCAGCTTGGGGTTCTCAGGGGTGTACAGCTTTTCAAACTCTTTGACCTGCGCGTCGAGTTCGGCCTTTTTGGCGATTAACACCCCGTATGAACTGTTGGCCGTCGGGCCGCTCGGAATTACGGCGGCGGTTTTGGCTACGGTTTGTTGCTCATTGATTTGCTGTTGTTGCAAGGTCAGCAGTTTTTCGAGTTGAAACTGTTTGTCGCTCAGGGCATTGATTTCGGATAACAGCGTCCGCCGCATAATGCGCGGGTCTTCAGTGACCAGTTCGCCGCCGGTCACTGTTTGCGAACGCAACGTGGCCAGACGCTGACCGGAAATCTTGCCCAGCGGATATTCCAACTCGCTCAGTTGCAGTTCGATGTCTTTGATCTCTTTGGCTGCCTGTTGCCGCAACGACTCATTGGTGTCGGTGAAGTTGGCGACCATGTCGGCCACCACTTGTTTGGCAATTTCAGGATCAGTGTTGCGATAGGAAACCAGGATCGTTTCCGGAAATTCCGGATAAAACTGGCGCAGCTTGGTTTCGACTTTGATCTCTTTGCGCAAGCGGCTGGCGGTGGCTTCTAAATCCTCATCGCCCTTATTTAACTTGTAACGTTTAATCAGCGGCTCAAGACTTTCGCGGCTCACCGCGCGCTGCGACAAGGCCGCGAGTTGCGCGGCCAGCGACTGTGTTTCGTCACTGGGTTTGGTGAGAATCGCCAATTGCGCGCGCGATTCATATAAATCGGGCAGCTTCTTGATCACCAGCCATGATGCTTGCAGCATTGCGGCGGCCACCAACATGAGCAGCCATTTACGCCGCCATAGAATTGCGCTGAAATCACCTAAGCTTCGGGGCCTGAAACTTGCCATCCTGACACCTCACATTGAAAAACGTATCCAAACAATAACTGACGCAAGCTCGCACTTGTTACCGGCTCGGCAAGGTAGTTGGCAGTGGCTCCGGCTCGGCACTTAGCAAATCCAACTCCGCGCTGGCGGCGCGCTGTTTTTTAGTCAAGCGCATTTGTATAGCAGTAGCCACTGCCAAAAAAACTACGCCAAAGAGTAACAACCAAATCGGTTCAGCAAGGGATGACGAAAAGGCGAACATTTGAAACCTCTCTGATAGATAAAGCTATGCGCGGCCATAATCACCTGAGATTATGGGAGTGAGTGCATCTGAAATGCTTTGTACTCCGGAGAGCGCGTCGTTACGACGCTATGTGGGGGTAGCTGGCAGTTTTGAGTTACCAGTTGGGCTATCGGAGTTTGTGTAACTTAAGTGAAGCGGAAAAAAACAGATACAGAATTAGCCGCTAGCTGGGCTGACACCTGAGTTAACTACAAGTTAACTACTGTCCTCTTCACCGCTCGCCAGCTTTACTGCCAAACTTCGTTACCAACGAGGCTTTCCATACACCCGTCACGCCACAACGCGCGCTTTCAATTAACAGACAACGCGATTCCAACTTTGATAGGCGCTTCAAGCTCCTTAAAACAGACAAGAAGATTTACTCAATCTCAACAAGTGAAATTCAGTAGCCCGACTTTGTTCTGATTCGCGGTTGTCTCTGACGCCTATATGAATACATCATTTGTCGGCGTTGAACATCGGTCAGCGTGACTATTTTGATTTCGCGGTGGATGGCTAAGTACTGCTATTTTCGAGTATTTAGTACTCATGTGTTACGTTCTTATGGCAGACATGTGTTGATTGGTGACTGAATACACGAAGCTAGGCTATGCACTAAGGCTGTAAGTGCTGTCCGACCGGCAGTCCCGATTGCTGAAATTGGCAAAGAGCTACAAGGCTGGCTTGATTATGCAGGCAACAAATAGCTTGAAATGAAAATAAGTTGTTCGTTCGAGGTTGTGGCTGGAAATTAGGACGCGCCAGCGGCTTGCTGTGATTAAGCGTAGGTAAGCAGGGCTCTGTGCCTAACCTAAGC
>JANOWX010000704.1:0-9291 GCA_031418175.1 Acidobacteriota bacterium
CAACCAAAGGCATCGGGCGCGCGATTGCCGAAGCCATGGCGCGCGCCGGAGCCAAGGTCGTGATCTCCAGCCGCAAGGCCGAAGCTTGCGACGAGGTCGCCGCCGCCATCCGCGACGAAGGTCACGAAGCCGTCGCCATCCCTTGCCACATCGGCAAGCGCGCCGACGTTGAAAACCTTGTGGCTGAGACGCGGCGCAAGTACGGCAGGATTGACGTGCTGGTCTGCAATGCGGCGGTCAATCCGGTTTACGGCCCGATGTCGCAACTCACGGACGACGCCTTCGGCAAGGTGATTGATTCCAACGTGCGCAGCACGCTTTGGCTGTGCAATCTGGTGCTGCCCGAAATGGCCGAACGCAAAGAAGGTAGCGTCATCATCGTGTCGAGCATCGGCGGCCTGAAAGGCTCGCTCAATCTGGGCATTTACGCGATCTCAAAGGCGGCTGATTTTCAACTGGCGCGCAACCTGGCGGTGGAATGGGGCCGTTATAACATTCGCGCCAATTGCATTGCACCGGGCGTCGTGCGCACCGATTTCGCCAAAGCGCTGTGGGACAACCCTGACATCTTGCGCAAGACCGAAGCCGCTACACCGTTGGGCCGCGTCGGTGTGCCCGAAGACATCGCGGGCGCGGCGGTCTTTCTGGCGGCGCCTGCCAGCAGTTGGATGACCGGGCAAACCATCGTGCTTGACGGTGGCGTGACGATTGCGGGTGGCGAGGTGTAGCCAAGATGAACGTAAACAACAACGAGCCCCAGCAACCTGCCGCCAAAGAAGCTGAAGAGCCGTATCCGTCGAGTGGCTACGCCTGGTATGTGGTGGGCGTGCTGACGCTTGTTTACATATTCTCTTTCATTGACCGGCAGATTTTGAATTTGCTGGTGCGGCCTATCCGCCGTGACCTGGGCATCAGCGACACCCAGATGAGTTTGCTGATGGGCCTGAGCTTCGCGGTCTTCTACACCTTTTTCGGTATCCCTCTGGGACGGCTGGCCGATAGCAAAAGCCGCCGCACGATCATCGCGGCGGGCTTTGCGCTGTGGAGTTTGTTTACCGCCGGTTGCGGCCTGACACGCAATTTTGGACAGATGCTGCTGATGCGCATGGGCGTGGGCGTGGGCGAAGCGGCTCTCTCACCGGCGGCCTATTCGCTGATCACCGACTATTTTCCGCCGAAGCGCCGCGCCACCGCGATCAGCGTTTATTCGATGGGCATTTATCTGGGTTCCGGTTTCGCGCTGATCATTGGCGGCGCCGTCGCCGGTCTCGCGTCCAAACAGGAACTCTGGCAATTGCCGTTGGTAGGTGCGACGCGCCCCTGGCAAGCCGTTTTCTTTTTGGTGGGCTTGCCGGGCGTGCTGCTGTCGCTGTTGATGTATACGGTGCGCGAACCCATGCGGCGCGGTTTGCAGAAGCAACTGAATGCGGCGGGCGCTTCGTCCGTCGTGCCGGTTCCGCTCAGCGAAGTCATCACTTATTTGAAAGCCAATTGGCAAACCTTCGCTTGCCATAACGTAGGTTTCGCGTTGCTCTCGTTTTCGTCCTACGGCACGACGGCCTGGATTCCCAGTTTCTTTGTGCGGCAACACGGTTGGACGGAAGCGCATGCTGGGCAGGTTTACGGCTGGATCGTGGCGATCTTTGGCACCTTGGGCGTGGCGTTGGGCGGGCGCTTTGCGGATTGGCTGACCGATCAGGGCTATCGCGATGCGACGATGCGCACAGGGTTGATTGTGTCGCTGGCCTGGTTTCCTTTTGGTATGTTTTATCCATTGGTGAGCAGCCCGTGGCTGGCCGCCGCGTTGCTGGCCCCGACGGTCTTTTTTGCCAGCGCCCCGTTTGGCGTCGCCCCGGCGGCCGTGCAGCAAATGATGCCCAATTCGATGCGCGGGCAAGCGGCGGCGATTTATCTCTTCGTCGTCAACCTGATTGGATTGGGGATTGGGCCGACGGCTGTGGCCCTGACGACTGATTACGTCTTTCGCAACGACCACGCGCTGAACTATTCGCTGCTGATCGTCACGACGATTGCGCATGTGCTGGCCAGCATCTTGTTGTGGCGGAGTTTGAAACCCTTTCGCGCCAGCCTTGACCGTTTAAAAGTGTGGATTGCCAGCCATTGATAGACCGCGTCAATGCTTTTGGTTGATTGCTTTGTGTCATGCCCGGTGACGGTGTTCATAATCTTTGTTATCAGATGCAAGCACTGGCTATGAAAGCCGCTTCCCTCGAAGCCGCGCGAAGTGGCGGCCAGCTTTGACTTCAAGCCAGCAGTTCTTTGATCACACGCCCATGAACATCGGTCAAGCGCATGTCGCGGCCATTAAACCTATAAGTCAGCCGTTCATAATCGAGCCCCAGCAAATGCAAAATCGTCGCGTGCAGTTCATAAACCGTCTTCTTGTTTTCCACTGCGCGATAGCCGTAGTCATCCGTCGCCCCCACAATCGTGCCGCCTTTGACGCCGCCGCCCGCGAGCCAGACGCTGAAGCCCAGCGCATTGTGATCGCGCCCGTCCATTCGTTCCGAAATCGGCAGCCGCCCGAATTCGCCGTGCCAGAGGATCAGCGTCGAATCGAACAGCCCGCGACTTTTCAGGTCTTTAATCAATCCCGCAATCGGCTTGTCTGTCTCGGCGCAATGCTGGCCGTGATTGCCTTTCAAATCCCAATGCGCGTCCCAACTCGGCTCGAAGTTGCCGCCACCCGAAAAGATTTGCACGAAGCGCACACCGCGTTCGACCAGGCGGCGCGCCATCAACGCTTGCCGCGCAAAATAATCCGTAGGCTGTTCGCCCACGCCATAGAGCCTTTGCGTCGCGGCGGATTCCTTGCTGATGTCAATCGCATCAGTCGCGTGCGTTTGCATGCGAAAGGCGAGTTCATACGAATGAATGCGCGCCGATAACTCGCTGTCTTGTGGGTTGTGATCGAGATGCTTTTCATTCAACTCACGCATCAGCCGCAGCCATTTCTGTTGCTGTTCCGGCGTGCGCCCCTTCGGCGGATGCAGGTCAACAATCGGATCCCCTGAATCCCGAAACGGCGTGCCCTGATACGCCGCAGGCATATAGCCGTTGCCCCAGTTCGGTGCGCCATTGATCGGCCCGCCGCGATAATCGGTGAAGACGATAAAGCCCGGCAGGTTTTCGTTCGCGCTGCCCAGGCCATACGTGACCCACGAGCCTACGCTCGGATGCCCCGCGAGGATGCTGCCCGTGTTCATCTGAAACAGCGCAGGGCCGTGCGCCGGGCTGAGCGCCGTCATCGAACGAATCAACGCGAGGTCATCGGCGTGTTCGGCGACGTGCGGGAATAGTTCTGAAATCTCCATCCCGCATTGCCCGTGCTTTTTGAATTGCCACGGCGAAGGCATCACACCGCCCGGCGTCCCCATTGACGCGCGCACTTCGCCGACGCCCGTCATCGTTTCGCCCTGTCGTTTCAGCAGCATCGGTTTGGGATCGAAGGTGTCTACCTGACTGACACCACCGTAACAAAAGATCGAAATGATAGCTTTGACTTTGGTGGGAAAGTGCGGCGCTTTGGGCGCAAGCGGCGCTTTGGATTGCGCGGGCGTCTGTGCCATTAGGCCGTTGCGATTGAGCAAGTCAGCCAAGGCGACGCTGGCAATGCCGCCGCCCAGCTTGGATAAAAGTTCTCGTCGTGAACAGTAATTCATGCACTCATCTCCATTATTCTTTTGCCACCATTCTCTTGCCATTGGCAGAAGAATAGCGGCAAAGGAATAATTACTTATTGCCGATACACAAACTCATTCAGGTTGAATAACGCCTGGCAAAACTCTGCCAGCCCGTTCGGATTGCCCTGCATAAACGCGACGGTCTTCGCCCGCTCAAACTCACTTGGCGCGCGTCCTAATGCCAGTTGATAGCCGCGTTCGACTTGCTTCCTTGCATCTGCGCCTGCTTCCTTGCGCAAGCGTTCGGCAAACTTCCGCGCTTCCAGCAACACGAAATTGTTGTTCATCATCAGCAACGCTTGCGGCGCGATAGTCGAGCGGTTGCGCCGTTCGCACGAGTTGATCAGATTCGGTTGGTCAAACGTCTCGAACAACGGATAGCGGATGCTGCGTTTGGAATACACATACAAACTGCGCCGCCACGTCGCGGGGTCGTCATCCGGCTTGCCCGGCCACGTGCGTTTCGTGCTGGATTGGAACAGCTTCGGATCAATCCACGGGTAAACGCACGGCCCGCCCAACGTGCGATCCAGATTGCCCGCCACCGCCAGCATCGCATCGCGGATGATTTCGGCTTCGAGCCGCACGCGCGGCATGCGCCAGAACAAACGATTCTCAGGATCAAGCGCGACGTTCGCGGCAATGTCATCGCTGCGCATTTGATACGCCTGCGACATCAGCAGCAGCCTGTGCATTTGCTTGATGCTCCAGCCGCGCTCAATGAATTCGAGCGCGAGCCAATCGAGCAAGGCAGGATGCGAGGGCAGCTCGCCCATCTTGCCGAAGTTGCTCGGCGTGCGCACGAGGCCTTCGCCAAAATGATGTTGCCAGAGCCGATTGACCATCACACGCGCCGTTAACGGATTCTGTTTGTTCGTCAGCCATTCCGCCAATCCGCGTCGTCGAAAACTTGATTTCGCATTGGCTGGCGGCGTGGGAAATTCAAACTCACTCACGACGGACAACACGCCCGGCAGCATCGCGGGGCCTTTGGTATCAGCACTGCCGCGATGCAGAAAATACGTCGGCGCAGGCTGCTTGCCCATTTCACCGATGGCGCGCGCGGTCGGATACGGCTTCGGCTTTTGCCGGTCAAGCGTTTTGATTTGCGCGCCTAAAGACTGGTGTTTTTGTTTATCCTCCGCCGACATCCGCGCGACGATGTCTTTCTCGGTCAGCTTTTGCGAGAGCGTATCGTCTTCGAGCGTCTTTTTGATTTGCTGGACGTTGAGCTTTTGCCCCGGCGTCCGTTGCGCTTCGGGCGTGCGCCAGGCGATTTGCATGTAGTCGGGCAAACCGTTGACGGCTTCTTCGACGAGAATTTTCAAGTATGGCGCTTCAAGCTCGTCTTTGGCTTTTTTGAGCGGTCGTTGCTGCGCTTCGATGCGCTGCGTTTCGGCGCGATGTGCGGCAACAACATCAGGCGCAACCAGCGGATGATTCACCGGGCGCGTCGGCGCAAACACAGCTTGGATGCGGTAAAAATCAGTCTGCCGAATCGCGTCGAACTTGTGATCGTGGCAGCGCGCACAGCCGACTGTCATCCCCATAAACGTGAGCGAAGTCGTCGTGATGACATCATCCAGCGCATCCTGCCGCCCGCGTTCGCCGCCGCCCCCACCTTCGGGGCCGAGCCGCAAAAAGCCCGTCGCAATCATCGCTTGGTCAGAGGCTTCTTGAGAATTTGGCGCATACTCATCGCCCGCCAATTGTTCGCGGATGAATTGATCGTAGGGCTTGTCATCATTGAATGCTTTGACCACGTAATCACGATAGCGCCAGCCTTCAGGCCGATCCACGTCAAACTCGAAGCCGCCCGAATCGGCGTAGCGCACCAGATCGAGCCAATGCCGCGCCCAGCGTTCGCCGTAATGCGGACTCGCGAGCAAGCGATCAATCAGCTTTTCATACGCGGCTTCATCCGAGGGCGCTTTGTCATTCACGAAGGCGGCGATTTCTTCGGGCGCGGGTGGCAAGCCCGTCACATCGAGATACGCGCGGCGCATCAACGTGCGGCGATCTGCTTTTGGAGACGGTTTCAATCCTTTCGCTTTCATTGCCGCGAACAGAAACGCATCAATGGGATTGCGCTTCCAACTTGTCAATGTCGCGCGTGGCGGCTGTGTGCGTTGCGGCGCTTGAAACGCCCAGAAGCCGCGCTCTGCCGGAGTGAATGCCCGCTCCGGCAATTTTTCTGTTTTGACGGCTTCGGTCACGACGGGTGCAAAGCCATCGAACGGCGCGCCTGCCGCAATCCAACGGCGCAGCGTTTCGATGTCGGCATCCGAGAGCTTCTTGCCCGGCGGCATCGTCGGCTTTTCTTGATGCGTGATGAATTGAAACAAGCGGCTGGCCTGCGCATCACCGGGCACGATGACTTTGCCGTTCTCACCGCCCGCCAACACGCCATCCGCTGTGCGCAAATCCAGTTCGGAAGTTTTCGCCGCGCCGTGACAGCCAAAGCAGTTTTGTTGGAGGATCGCGTAAGCGTGTTGCGAAAGCGCCGATACTTGCGGAGATTGCTGCGCCAGTTCGGCGTTCGTGCCAAACGCAAAAAGACAAAACGCCACGAGCGGCAACAGGCCAATCAGTTTTCGAGATTTACGCATTTGTTTTACCTCTCAGCCATTTTTGCAAGCGGCTCTTTTGTTCCGCCGTAGCGTCCGCGCGCACGACAAGCTGCCATGCCTTCGCGGGTTGCGCGTCTTCGGCAAAGCGCAAGCCAAACCAATCAAGCGCCTCGGTGTAATCCAGTTCTTCGGTCGAATCCAGCCACTTCCTGAAGGATTCTTTAAGAGCAACGCGCGCCACGGCTTCTGCCGTTTGGCGAAACTGTTCCGGCGTAAAGCCGCGCGCGCCGCCATAACGTTTTATACGCGCGCCAATAAAGCCCTTGCTCACGCGCGGGCTACTGCCACATCCCACCCTTTCACTTTAGCTGCGCGATGGCGCCAAAGAATATGTTGGGTATCAATGCTTGCAGTGACATGCATGCATGCGCGCTCAGGAGCTTACTTATCAAGCTGCGCCAGCCGCACATCAAAAATGCTGGCGAGTTGCGCATTGGGCCGCGCCTGGAACTTCACCGTGAGGCGCAGTTTGCCTAGCGTCAGCGCGGGGGGCAGCGGGTATTCA
Organism: Acidobacteriota bacterium; assembly: GCA_031418175.1. Taxonomy (GTDB): domain Bacteria; phylum Acidobacteriota; class Blastocatellia; order RBC074; family RBC074; genus JACPYM01. The sequence continues at coordinate 6,840 of JANOWX010000704.1, forward strand.
TAGTCGAACAATTCGCCCGGATGAATGTCCAGCGTTTGCGTGGCGACCTGCACGCCATCCACCAAAATATCGAAGGCGCGCAAACGGCCCTCGCTGCCACGAAAGGTGCAGACCAGCGTGAGCGGCTTGTCGCCTTCGGTCTTCAATTCATAACTGAGCCAGCCGTTGCGCGCGCTGCGCCAGCGTTTGCCGTCGAATTCGCCGTCGAAGAGGCCGTCGCCTTGCGGGTTGTGCGCGCGTTCATTTTCAGGGTCGTTGATGTCCACGGCGTCCACGGTTTGCCGTTCGATGGTTTGGCGGCGCGCTTCGACGGCGGCGAGTTCGGCGCGGCGCTTGTCCCATTCGCTGGGCGGATAAACTTTCCAGTACACGGTGTAACGCGGCTCGAAGACGCGATAAAACGGCAGCAGCGTCACATCGTGGGGCCGCGCCAGGCCGACCGTTTTGAAAATCAGCGGCGCACCGGGGATCGGTTGAACTTTGGGCAGCACCTCTTTGACCGTACCGACGAAGCCGGGAATCTCGATCGGTTTGACGCGGCCCAGCAGCGGCGCACTAGGGCCGTAACGGCGCGCGTCGTCCAAGCCCACGCGGCCCAAATCACCCGCCAGCACGATGGGGCCGTACATAATCGCAATCATACTCGGATCATCGGGCATGGCTTCCAGATGCAAACTCATGGGCAGCGTAAGTTGCACGGTGTCGCCGGTTTTCCATACGCGCTCAAGCGTGATGTAAGCGCCTGGTTTTTCTGAAATCGTTTGCGGCTTGCCGTTGAGCAGCAGCGTAACGCCGTTCTGCGCCCATTGCGGATAGCGCAGCTTCAGCGCCAGTTTGACGGGCCGCGCCGCCTTGATCGTCAGCCGCGTCGTGTCGTCTTCGGGAAAGCTTGTCTCTTGGCGCAGGCTGATTCCCTGCTCTTTCCAATTCAATTCTGAAGCGATGAAGAGGTTGACGTAGAGCGCCCGATTGCCTTGAAGATCGCCGTGAAAGTAAATCGTGTCGGGATACTTGGCGTGGTTTTCCAGCCCCGTCCCAACGCAGCACCAGAACGAATCGTCCGGCGTCGAGTAGGTTTTGAACGCGCCCGGTTTCAACGGCACGTAATAACAAAAGCCGCCCGTCGCCGGGTCTTGCGAAGCAAGGATGTGGTTGTACAAACCGCGCTCATAAAAATCCATCTTCTCGACCGAGGGCTCCCAGGCGAAGAGGTGCCGCGTCAGTTTGAGCATGTTGTAGGTGTTGCAGGTCTCTGTACTCTCGGCGCCCAGATGTTTGGACGTTGTTTCGGGCGGGAAGAACGATTCGCCATCGCTGTTGCCGCCGATGACGAAGGAACGTTGGCGCGCGACACGCTCCCAAAAGAAGCTGGCGATGTCGTGATAGCGCTGTTCGCCTGATAGTTCGTAATCACGCGCCGCGCCAATGGCCTTGGGGATTTGCGTGTTCGCGTGCAAACCGTTGAGCGGGTCTTCGCCGCGCGCCAGCGGATCGAGCACGCGCCGGTGATCGAACTTGCGCGCCAGGCGCTGGTAATCGGCGTTGCCGGTCACGGCGTAAAGGTTTTCGAGCACTTCCATCATCCCGCCGAATTCGGTTTGCAACGACGCCTGCTGCTGTTCGTCGCTGAGCCGGTCAACGCGGAACTTGACCCAAGCGGCTTGCCGCTTCAGCACCTCGAGCGCCTGTTCGTTGCCGCAATGCTGATAAACATCCAGCAAGCCGGCCAGCAGTTTGTGAATGGTGTAATAGGGCGCCCAGACGCGCTGGCGTTTTTCGACGCGGTCAAAGAACTCTTCGGGAAAGGCCGCCAGATAGCCCGCGTTGTAGCCCTTTGCCGCGAGCGCCGTTTGCACCTTGGCCAGTTCGGCGACGACGGCGTTGGCTTTGGTTTTGAAACGTTCGTCGCCCGTGCTGGCATACATCAGCGTCAGGCCCGACAAATAATGGCCGATGCTGTGGCCGCGCAATTCAACGTCGGGCGCTTCCCAACCGCCCAGCGGTTTGGCGCTGGTGGCCAAACCCGCCGTCACGCGGAACATGTGCAACAGGCGGTCGCTGTCCAAGGCGAGCAGGTACTTTTGATCGCGCAGCATCGCCTGGTTAAACGGGCCGTCGAGCAAGCGCACGGCGGTAAGCGGAAAGGCGTGCGCTTGTGGCGCAACCTTAGCGGCAATTTTGGCGGACGTTTTGGGCGCGGTCTTGGCCGGCGGTTTCGCACGCTTCTGTCCGTGGGCACGCTGCGGGGTCAGCATTACGCACAGCAGGGCGAGCAAGATAAATATCAGTTTCATCACTTTGCCTCTTTGAAAGAATTCAGCGCCGGCATTGTCCGCGATTCAGCGGCGCGATGAAATACAACACGGCACGCGCTGGTTGCGTCTTGTATCGCAGCAAGACCGCATGAACGGTATTAGGGCGCGCGCCCCTGGGTACGCAGCGCTTCCAGCGT
>JANOWX010000705.1:0-2037 GCA_031418175.1 Acidobacteriota bacterium
TAATCTTCCAGCCTGGATTCCTCGCTGCCGCCTTTGCCCAGCGCAAGCACTTCCAATTGATTCGTGCGCAACGTTTGAATCCAGAGCACTTCGTCCACAGGCGGGTAACGCAAAGTGATCCGGAGTTGGAAGGGCTTGAAGCCTGCTCTCACTTCACCTTGCGGCACCACCAGGCGGGGAATGTTGATCGTTTGCTGTTCTATGACGTCAACCGTTTTGGCGACCACCGCCGCAATATCCGGCTGCTCGACGATTCCTTCTAACGTCATTTGCGCCGGACGGTATTGCTCTGCAACAGCGCGCACGATGGCGGCTTGCACTTCGGGTCTTTGCAGATGCGCAACCGAAGGCACTTCGCGCGGCTGGTTTTCCAGCTTGCGAATTACCTCGTAGGCAAGCTGCGCGACCTTCTGTTCTTCGGGTTTGGTGAAGATTGGCGCTTCGTTCTTTCCCGCGACGAACGTGCTGGCGGTTTGCTGTTCCGGCTGAAAGCCAAGTTTGGTGGCCAGTTGCGGTTGAGACACGACTGTGACGGTCTTTTGCTGCAATTGGTCAGGGTTTAGCACTAAGGTTTGCAACCGTATGGCTGAATCAGCCCGGTTGGCTTCATCCACAATCTCTTGAAACTTGTCGTGGGCGACGATATTCAGACGATCCACGACAGCAACACCCGTGCGCTTGCCATAAGGCAGCCGCAGACCGCGCCCGATGGATTGCTTGATCAAGATGCGGGCATTGGCGGCGCGCAACGGAACAATGGTGTAAAGGTTGGTCACATCCCAGCCTTCTTTGAGCATGTTGACGTGAATGACAATCTCGGTCGGCTCTTCAGTGTGTTCCACCTTCAGCAGCCGTTCGATCATCGCTTCCTCTTCCGCGCCCGTTCGGCTGGAATCCACCTGGATGACTTTGTCTTTGTAATGTCCGCCGAAAAACTGTTCGTGCTGAATCTTTTGCAGCAACTGTCCGGCGTGCGTGGTGTCGCGGGCGATGACCAGCAGGAACGGCTTCACAATCGGATTGCCTGATTCGCGGGCATAGATTTCCAGCTCCACCTTGACGCTTTCGTACAAGCGCACGCCGTCTTCCAATTTCAACCGTTCGATTTCTTCCGGCGACATGCCTGCCGGATTGAAATCTTTGCGCGTGACAACAGCGGGTTCTTTGACGAAGCCGTCCGCCATTGCCCGCGCCAGCGGATAATCAAAGATGACGTTCTTGAATGGCACCGCGTCTTTGCTGGTTTCGACAAAGGGTGTGGCGGTCAGTTCCAACCCAAGCACCGGTTTCAATTCGTTGATGGCTCGCACGCCTGCCGAAGCGCGGTAACGGTGCGATTCATCCATCAGCAAGACCAGATCGGGCAGCCCGCCAGGTACTCGAAATAGCTTTCGCCGATGTATTCCGACAGTCGCTTGATCTTGGGCACTTTGCCGCCGCGCACTTCGGAGTTGATCTTGGAGATGTTGAAGATGTTCACCTTGCACCGGATCAATTCATCGAACAGCGTCCGGGCTTCCTGCTCGTAGGTATCGCCCGTTATGACTGCCGGCGCGTCTGTGGCGAACTCAGCGATGCCTTTGAACACGTACTTCGGCGTGTTCGGCGTGAAGTCGGTAATCAGTTTGTTGTAGATCGTCAGGTTCGGGGCCAGCACGAAAAAGTTGCTGAAACCGTGCGCCAGATGCAAATAGCTGATGAACGCGCCCATCAGCCGCGTTTTGCCCACGCCTGTTGCCAGCGCGAAACAAACCGAAGGAAACTCGCGCTCGAAATCGGTCACGCCGGGAAATTCGCTGCGGATGATTTCCAGCGCCGCTTGCACATCGGAGTCTTTCTTGGGCGGTGCGATTTCGGTGATGCGGTCGAGGATTTCCAGCGATTGCCGTTGCGGCGCACGCAAGCTCAAACGTCCGCTGATGGCATTAACATGTCGGTTCATAGGATTTGGAGTGCGACGGCTCTGGCGTCGCTTTGGTAATCGTCTTGGTGTTAAACATTCGTGGTGAAACTTGTCCCTTGCGCCCTCCGTCTCCC
>JANOWX010000706.1:0-6932 GCA_031418175.1 Acidobacteriota bacterium
CGTCGCCGATGACGGCGTCAACCTCGACTGGCACGCGTTGCAGGAACTCACGGCCCGCCGCGACCATCGTGCGGGTGACGATGGCCCTTACTTCTTCGGCCAATTCCGCCGCGCATTCGACCACCAATTCATCGTGGATGCTGTTGACGATTTGCGCGTCATGCTTGAGCAATGCCGCATCCATCAAAGTCATGGCGCGTTTGAAAATGTCCGAAGCGCTGCCCTGAATCGGCGTGTTTTTGCCGACGCGGCGCAACGCGGCCAGTTGCGAGCGGTCGCTGATGTCGAAGTTGTAAATCCACAAACGCCCTGAAGCCGTGCGGCTGCGGCGTTCGCGCACGGCCTGGTCAGCGGCTTGGTGCAGCCATTGCGCGACGCCGGCGTAAGCCTGGAAATAACGTTCGATCAGCAACTCAGCTTCTTTGACCGACGAATTGATTTGCCCGGCCAGCCCTTCGGCGCCCATGCCGTAAACCAGGCCGTAATTCAGCCGTTTGGCGGCTTCGCGCTGTTGCGGCGAGACCTGATTGAGCGGGATGCCCAGCATTTGCGAGGACGTGGTGCGATGCAAATCAGCGCCCGATTCAAAAGCCTGCAACAAGGCTGTGTCGTTGGCGAAATCGGCCAGGATGCGCATTTCGATCTGCGAGTAATCAGCCAAGATCAGCTTGCGGCCCGTTGGCGCGAGGAAGCAGGAGCGATGCTCGACGTCGTGCGGAATCTGTTGCAGGCTGGGCGCTGACGACGCCAGCCGCCCGGTGGGCGTGCCGATCTGGCGGAACTCCGCGTGGATGCGGCCCGTGACCGGGTTGATGTAATTGAGCATGCCGTCGCCATAGGCCGACAGCGATTTGCTCAAGTGGCGGTATTGCAGCAGCGTGCCGACGACCGGGTAATCGGGCGCGAGCCGGTGCAAATGCCATTCGCGCGTGCTTTCGACTTGAATGCCCAAGCGCTGCAAGGCTTCTAAAATTTGCTGCGGGCTGTCCAGGTTGATGTTGGGCGGCGTATCGAACAGGCTCATCTGCGGCAAGCCCGCCGCCAATTCGCGGCGCAAATCGTCGGCCACGATTTCGTATTGCGAGCGAATGCTTCTGACCAGCAAGCGCCACTGCTCGGCGTCGAGGTAAACGCCCGCCAGTTCCATCGCCGCGATCGAGTGCACGCAATCGAATTCCAATTGCGCCACACGCGTCAACTCCAATTCCTCCAGCTTGGCCTGCAAGCGTTCGCGCAGCGGCAGCAACACGGCGGCATCGCGGGCGGCGTATTCCAACTGATACTCGCTGAGCGCGCGCGACCAATCGCTCATCTGCGCCTCTTTGTCGAGTTGCATGCCCAGATACTGGCGCGCCACGCCGCCCAAACCGTGGCGGTCGCTCTCATTGCCCGCGCTGATGAGTTGGCTGGCGAGATAGGTGTCGAAACACGCGCCCAGCCGGGTGTCGAAATGTTTGAGCAAAAACTTCGCGTCGAATTTGGCGTTGTGCGCCAGCTTGATTGGCTGGTCGGCGGCCAGCACCGCCAGGATTGGTTGCAACTGCGCGGGGGTGAAATGGTTGAGGTCAACGATGAAGCAGGCGCGCGGCGTGGCCAATTGCAGCAGGCGCGGTTTGGCGGTGTGCGGGTCGAGGCCGGTGGTTTCGCTGTCAAAGCCGATGTACGGTTCGGCGCTTAATTGCGCGGCCGCGCGCGCCAATCCGTCGGTTGTGGTGATAAGTTTGTAACTGCCAGAGATCACACTGCCTCAATTCTTTTGCTCGCAAGCCAGGAAAAGCTCTCCCACGAAGGCACACGAAGGAGCACGAAGAAAAGCGCACAGTTCTTCGTGCTTCTTCGTGGAAGAAACTCTTCCAGCTCATTTCACATCATCGTAATAATCTGCATCTACGGACGCGCCGCATTGCGGAACATAAAGACCAGCACCATGCCCGCGACCAAGCCGCCGATATGCGCCATATAAGCCACGCCGCCGCCCGCGTGTCCCAGTTGACCGAAACCGCCCACGAATTGCAACACGCCCCAGATGCCGATGGCGACCAGCGCGGGGACTTGCTGGACTTGATAACCCATCATCACGCGCACGCCTTTGTGCGGGAACAGAATCAGGTAGCCGCCTAGCACGCCCGCTATCGCGCCCGAAGCGCCCAAATTCGGGATGAGGGATTTCGGCGCGACGAAGATTTGCGCAAAGCTGGCGATGAAACCGCAGAGCAAGTAGAAGATCAAAAACTTCAGGTGGCCCATGCGGTCTTCGACGTTGTCGCCGAAGATCCAGAGGTAAAGCATGTTGCCGCCGATGTGCATGATGTCGCCGTGCATAAACATCGCCCAGACCAACGTCAGGTAAATCGGCGTCGGCCCCGCAAACAATTGCACCGCGCCGCCGCCGATGCGGTACGTGCCGACCAAATCCTGTCCGCCCGTAATCTCGGCGGGCACATAGCTGTAACCATAAGTGAACGCATCGCTGCGTTGCAAAATCAAAAAGACCAGCACATTCAAGGCGACCAGCACATAGGTCACATACGGCGTCGTTTGCCGGTCAGTATTGTCATCGCCCAGTGGCATCAACATAACGGTTTCCTCTTTGGAAGGATGAAGGGATGAGGGATGAAGGATGAGGGATGAAGGATGAAGCGTCTGATTCATCCTTCATCCTTCATCCTTCATCCCTCATCCCTTCATCTGGTTCCCCACTTCAGTTTGGTTCTCAGCACTTCAAAGTAGTTGCGATTCTTGGGCCGCACCAGATCGAACGTCGTGGCGCTGCGGCGCAAGAGCACACGATCATTCAATTGCAATTCGACGCCGACCTGGCCGTCCACCGTCAGTCTCAACTCGCCGTCGGCGTGCTTAAACGCCAGTTCGACCACGCTGTCGCCGGGCAGGACGACGGGGCGGTTTGAGAGCAAGTGTGGACAGATCGGCGTCAACAGCATGGCCGCCATACTGGGATGCACAATCGGCCCGCCCGCCGAAAGCGAATAGGCCGTCGAACCTGTCGGCGTCGCCACGATCATGCCGTCGGCGCGAAAGCTGTTGACAAAAAATTCATTGACGTAACATTCCAATTCAATCATCCGCGCGGGCACTGCTTTGTTGATGACGGCATCGTTCAACGCGCGCTGCTCGGCAATGATTTGCCCGGCGCGCACGACTTGCACATCCAACAGCATGCGCTGATCCACTTCGTAACCGCGCTCGAGCAGTTCATCCAGCACCGGCAACAATTCGGCGCACGTAAATTCGGTCAGGTAACCCAGCCAGCCCAGATTGACGCCGAGCACGGGGATGGGCTGTGTGCCGACCAAGCGGCCAACTAAGCGGGAAGCCCCCAGCATCGTGCCATCGCCGCCCAACACCACGATCAGCGACGTGTCAGCGGGCAATGCGCCACTGGTTTCGTCAGCGGTAAAGCAATGGATGCCGCGCGCCTGGCACCAGGCGCGCAGCTCTGCCATCACAGGCACGGCTTCGGGTTTTTGCGGCCCGACGATTACACCGATCTTGTTAATTGACCGCGCGGGCATTGCCGGGCCTTTCTGGCGCCTTTTCAGTTAGGCGAATGAAGGTTGAATTGAGGTAAGATGATTCATGCGAGCCGGGATTGTACACAGCGTTTCAGCAACGCAGCAAGCTGGCCTAACAACAGGCTCAAGCCAATTCGCGCAACACGCGCGCCAGATTTTGCAACCCCACGGCCACATCCTCTGGCTGCACCGCAAAGCCCAGCCGGAAATGTTGTGGCAACTCAAAAAACTTGCCGGGCACGATGGAGGTGTCGAACTCGCGCAGCCGGTCGTGCAAAGCTTGGCTGTCAGTGTGCCGCCGCAAACGCGGGAACACGGTCATCGAATGCGCAGGGATAAAACATTCCAACTCATCCGTATGCGCCGCCAAAAATTCGCGCACCAATTGCTGGTTCGGCTCCATCAGAGCCCGCGTGCGCGCTGCCAACTGCGGCAACTGGCGGAACGCCGCCACGGCCAGCGCATCGCTCGGCATCGAACCGACCGCGCCGAAAATGTCATTCAAGCGCCGCATCCGCTCAGCCAAGTCGGGCGCGCACAGAATCCAGCCGCAACGCAGCCCGCTCAAGCCGTAGCTTTTGGTCAAGCTGCTGGTCGTGATGAATTGCGGCCCTAGCGAGGCCACGACTGGCGCGGCGTCTTCAAACAAGATGTCGCGGTAAACCTCATCCACCAGCACGTGCGCATTCACCTCAGCGGCCATTGCGCCGATGGCTTGCATTGCTGCACGTTCGACCAACACGCCGCTCGGATTGTGCGGACTGGTCAGCACGATCAAGCGCGTGCGCGGCGAGATCAACTGCCGCAACTCATCCAGATCAACCTGCCAATCGTTGGCCGGTGTGCGGTGAAAGCGTTTGACCTCCGCGCCCAGATACTGCGCCGCCGCTAAGATCGGGTCGTAGATAGGATGTTCAAGCAAGACCTCGTCGCCGCGTTCCAGCACCGTCGCCAACGCCAGAAAATTCGCCATCGAAGTGCCCTCTGAGGTGACGACCTGTTCGGGCGTGACGCCGTATTTAGTCGCGATGGCGGCTATCAACGGCGCATAGCCTTCGTGATTCGGCCCGTTGATTTGCAGGTCATCTAGCGTGAGCGGCAGATCGCTCAGGCTGCAACCGAGAATGCCGCTGTTCGCCAAGTTGTAGCGCGCGCCGGCGTGGTGCTTGGCCCAAGTCATGTAAACGCTGTTTTTCATCTGAAGTCCTTACGATGCGGTACCGCGCGCGTGAGCAAGCGGCGACGTCGCGTTACAAATGGCTTGCCGCCTGAAGCGCCGCTTGCTCACGCGCGCGGTACTGCATTGAATCGCTGCCACAAGTAATACACCGGCACACCGCACGCAATAATCCCCGCGCCAGTCAACGCGTTTTGTTTATCCGCCACAAAGGTGTTGAGCACTATGCCCATGCCCGCCAGCGTAAAAAAGAGCGGCGTCAGCGGATAGAGCGGTGCGGGAAAAGGCCGCGGCGCATCGGGCAGCGTGCGCCGAAAGACCATCAACGCCGCCCCGGCCAGCGCAAAGAAAATCCAATCGGCAAAGACCGCGTAATTCACCAGCCGCGCGTAACTGTTCGACAACGCAAACACCGCCGCCAATCCGCCTTGCAACAAGATCGCCGCCGTCGGCACCTGAAAGCGCGGGCTGAGCGTGCCCAGCGTCTTGAAAAACACGCCGTCCACGCCCATCGCGTAATAGACGCGCGGCGCGGTCATCAGCCCCAGATTGATAAAGCCGAAAGTCGAAACGACGATCAACGCGCTGATCAACTGTTCGCCGAATTTGCCCGCCAGCCGTCCGGCCATATCCGCCGCCGGTGTCGTCGTCGCCGCCAGGCCCGGCGCGCCCAGCACGTGCACGTATGCGATATTCGCGCTGACATAAATCGTAATGATGCAGACCGCGCCGATCAGCAGCGCGCGCGGGATCGTGCGCACCGGGTCTTTCACTTCTTCTGAAACAAAATTCAGATTGTGTCCGCCGCCGTAACAAAACATCGCGGGCACGAGTCCAGCCAGAAAGGCCGAAAACAAACCGCCGCCCTGCAAGCCCGGCGGCGCCAGCGTTTGAAAATCTAGGCCGCTCTGTTTGGTCAGCACAAACGCGCCGATGATGAGGCCCGCGATGGCGACGGTTTTGCCGAAGGTGACGACGTTGATCACGATCGCGCCCGGCTTGATGCCCAGCGCGTGAAAGGCCGCGAGGCCGAGCAAAATCGCTACTGCCATTGGGGTGATGACAGAGTTGCCTAGATTGAACAGCCGCGCCATGTATTGGGCAAAGGCCATCGCCACCGCCGCCGTCGCGCCCGATTGGATAATCAACAGCAGCGACCAGCCGTGCAAAAACGCGACCAGCGGATGAAAGGCTGCGCGGAAGAAGGCGTACTGGCCGCCCACCTTCGGCATCACCGTGCCCAGTTCGGCAAAGACGAACGCCCCGGCCAGCGCGACCAAACCGCCCGTGATCCAGACGGCCAAAATCATGAACGTCGTCTTGACCGCGCCCGCGACCAGATACGGGTTGATGAAGATGCCGGAGCCGATGACGCCGCTGATGACGATCATCGTGGCGTCGAAGAGGGTGAGTTTGCGGGCGAAGCTCATAAGATTTGAAAGTGTGAGACGAAACAGCGATGGCGGCTCACGTCCCTTTCCGCTCATCCAGTTCGCGCAGGTGCTCGTCTTCGTAAAGATAGATGATCCGCCTCGGAGGCAACTGCTCGATCCAATGGAGCATGTCCGGCACCAGCGTCAGGTAACGCGGCAGTTCGAGCCGGTAGGCCCGCAGCACGATCACGGCGATGTCGTATTTGGTCAGGTTCTGTTGATACGGCAGGTTGCTGTCGGTGGTGATCAGCACGTCGAAATCCTGCGCAGCGCGGCGCAACAGTTCGCCGTTGCTGTAACCGGCCCAGCCCAGTTCTTTCGACAGCGTTACCCGATGCGGTTTCAGATAACGCCGCAAGGGCCGGGGCACTCCGTTGTCGAATAAGACGCGCATCACTTGCTCACGCGCACGCCGATGCCACGCGCCTCGACCTCATCGCGCAGGTAGGCCAGCGCGGCCTCGCAATCGGCTTGCGTGACTTCGTCATACTCCTTGACGAACTGTTTGACCGTGCCGCCGGCCGCTAGGTAATCCAGCAAGGCGGCCACCCGCAACCGTGTGCCGGCCAGCGTCGGCGCGCCGCTCACACGGTCGGCCATGATCGTGATGGGCGGCACTTCGGGATGCTCGCGCGACAGCAGCGGCAGCGCCGTCTGCTTGCGGCTCACGTAAACCAGGATTTCAGGCGTGGCAGATTGACGTTTTGGATTCGGCATAGGGATTCTCCTTTCGCGCGCAGCGTAGCATAACTGTGCGGTGTCAGTAGCCCGACCGTAAGGGAGGGCTGG
>JANOWX010000707.1:0-5351 GCA_031418175.1 Acidobacteriota bacterium
TCCTTACGGTCGGGCTACTGACACGCCGCTTGCGCCCCGCCGCAGTCACCATGAAATCGGGAAGTTATTTCGTGCCCGTTCATTAGGCACACTAACAACAGCGAACCGCCCCTTGAGTTGGACGGCTCGCCTTATCCATCAATCAATGGCTATCTATGGCTATCTATGGCAAAGCCGCCCGCCGACCAAAAAATCACCGTCAAACAACTGGCCCAGCAAGCGCTGCAAAGTTTGCAAGCGGCCGCTGATGAGCGTGTCGCCGCGCAAGCCCGCGTCTATTTCAAAGGCCACGAAGAAGTGCATTTCTTTGGCGTTTCAGCGCCGGTCTTGCGGCAAATCGAACGCGCCTTGTATCAGCAGGTGAAAGGCAGTTGGACAGTCGCCGAGGCCGTTGCCTGTTGCGCGTTGTTGCTGCAAGCGAAACAGCATGAAGCCAGAACCGCCGGAATACTGTTGCTGGCGCGCTTTCACAAGACGTATGAACGCGCGTTGTTGGGCCAGTGTGAAAGCTGGCTGAGCAAGAATTACTGCGACAACTGGGCGCTGGTTGATACGCTGGCGCCGTCCGTGCTCGCGCCATTGCTGCGCCGCTTTCCCGGTTTGCTGCCGCAGGTCGCAGGCTGGACGCAGGCCGAAAACTTATGGGTGCGGCGCGCTTCTGTTGTCGCCTTGATCCCGCTGGCGCGCAAGGGCGAGCACCTCGACGAAGCCTATGCCAATGCCGAACGGCTGTTTGGTGATCGCGAAGCCCTCATCCACAAAGCCACCGGCTGGCTGTTGCGCGAGGCGGGCAAGGCCGATCAGCCGCGTTTGAAAGCCTTCCTGTTGCAACACGGCCCGCGCATTCCGCGCACCGCGTTGCGCTACGCCATTGAGCGCTTCCCAGAAGCTGAGCGCAAACAGTTGCTGGCGCAAACACGTTGAAGCCGATGCGGTACCGGGAGCGTAGCGACCGGGTGATTGCCAATGTGCGCGCTTGCAAAGAACCCAGTCGTTACCGCTCCTGGTACCGCATTACGCGCTGACATTAGCTGGCGTTGACATCCCCATTACGCAAACTTATAGTGCGCCGGTCTTACCAAGCCACCAAAAAAGGAGCCGTATGGCGAAACAGAACGAGAATCATCTCAACGCGAAGATGGTTCCGATAGATCGTGCTGGGATCACGGAACTGGTTGTCCAACGCATCAAGGAGTTGCTCGAACAGGGCGAACTGAAAGCCGGCAGCCGTCTGCCGCCCGAACGCGAACTGGCCGACATGCTCAGCATCAGCCGCCCGTCGTTGCGCACGGCGCTCAAGGCGCTCTCGGTGATGGGCATCATTCGCGCCAAACCGGGCGCGGGCACTTACATCGCCGATTCGCTGCCCGAAGTCTTTACCGAGCCGATGCGCTTTATGACGCTCATCAACAACACCAGCGATGAAGAGCTGTTCGAGGCGCGCCTGATTATCGAAGCCGGCCTGGGTGAACTCGCCGCCGAACGCGCGACCTCTACGGATTTGCGCGCGCTCTCGGTCGAGCTCGAAGCCATGCGCCACACGCTGGACGATCCCGAACAGTTTCTGCGCCACGACGTGCGCTTTCATCAAGCGATTGCGCGTGCCGCCGGCAACCGCGTGATGAGCGGCGTGATGGATACGGTGGCGCACCTGCTTTATCAAATGCGCCGCGAGTTCATCTCGCAAGCCAGCGACTTTCACGAAGCGATTGCCTGGCACGAAAAGATTTATGAGGCCTTGAAGAAACGCGATTCCAAACGCGCCAAAGAGACGATGACCGGCCATTTGCGCGCCGCGCTCGCCGGTTGGAAGCTGGATCATCAGACACGGAGCGCCGTCACGGCGTTGAAAAAATAATGAAGCCGGTGACACGGTTTAGCTGGCTGGCCATTCGCGCTTAAGGAATGACGCGGAAATAACCTTACCGAACCACGGGGGACACGGGGTTCACGGGGAAGATCAGCCAGTTGTGATTGTTCTTCCCCGTGCGCCCCGTGTTCCCCGTGGTTGATTTGGTAGTGTTATTTTCAAGCCGTTCCTAAACTGCCAGTCGAACAAGTGGAGATTTTTCTCCGGCGTGCATGGTGTAGCTGCTGACAGGCAGGACGCATAAGCCTATAATGCCCGCGTCTTCTGGTTTTACCTTTCGACCACAAACCGATCCTTCACCAATCCACCGCTCACAAGCAAAGCAGTGAAGGGCAACGCACGGCTGGGACTACGTTACGGCGGCGGCGGAATTGCGCCATCCTGGATTGCATTCACTTGCCGTCATTCCATATCAACGAAGTCATCAGGAGGAAGTAATGATGTTCACCCTTAAACGAATTTTGTTATTGCTGGCGCTGGCTGTGTTGGCCGGCGCAACCGTCAACGCGCAGGAATTTCGCGGCTCGATTGCGGGCCGCGTGACCGAAGCCTCGGGCGCGGCGGTCAATAACGCGACCGTCAACATCGTCAATACGGCGACCAACAGCGTCGCCACGACGACGACGAATGATAGCGGCAGTTTCACGGTGCTCTATCTGACGCCGGGGCGTTACCGCCTGTCGGTCGAAGCCAGCGGCTTCAAAAAGGCCGTGCGCCAGGACATCGAAGTCCGCATCGGCGACAAACTCGAACTCGATCTGCAACTCGAAGTCGGCGCGGTGACCGACACGGTCAGCGTCACAGCGGATGCGCCGTTGCTTGAAACCAATTCGGCGTCGGCGGGGCAGGTGATTGACCAGCGCCGCATTTCGGAATTACCGCTCTCAGACGGCAACCCATTCGTGCTCTCACGCCTGGCGTCCGGCATCTCTTACGTCGGCGATCTGAAGTTCTCGCGTCCGTTCGACAATGCGGGGACTTCGGGCATCGTGGCGGATGGCGCGCCGGGTCGCAATGAATTCACGCTCGACGGCGTGCCGAATATGGCAAGCGGCGGCGGCTTGGGGCGCGTCGCTTTCGTGCCGCCCGCCGACGCCGTGCAGGAGTTCAAAGTCGAGACGGCCAGCTTCGATGCGCAGTCCGCGCACACCGCCGGCGCGACCGTCAACGTGACGCTCAAGAGCGGCACGAACAGTTTGCATGGCACCGCTTACGAATTTATCCGCAACGACGTTTTGTCGGCGAACGACTTTTTCCTCAACCGCACGAATCTGACGACGACGCCGACGCGCGATAAGGACCGCGATGGCAAGGCGGATCGTGACCCGTTGCGCTACAACCGTTATGGCTTCACGGTGGGCGGGCCGCTCTGGACGCCCAAGAAGTTGTTCCGAAAGCTGGCTTACGATGGCCGCAATCGCAGCTTCTTCTTTTTCTCGTTTGAAGGGTTGAAAGACGTTTTCCCGGAACCGGGGAACTTTACCGTGCCGACGGCGAAGATGCGCAATGGGGATTTTTCGGAATTGCTGCCGGGCATCATCATCTATGACCCGGCGACGGCGCGGGCCGAAGGATCGCGCGTCCGGCGCGATCCTTTCCCCGGCAACATCATCCCGGCTAATCGTATTAGCACGATTGCGAAAAACTATCTTTCTTACTATCCCACGCCGAACCAGACGGGGAATTCGCAAGGCGAAAACAATTTCATTAGCGGTAATCCGCGCACAGATGACTTTCATTCCGAGTCGTTCCGCTTCGATCAAACCATCAGCGACAAACAACGCTTCTTCGCGCGCTATTCGCACAACAATCGTGTCGAGGCGCGCGGCAATTGGGGCGGCGTTGTCAATGGCGTCAATTCGACGGGCGGTTTCCTGTTCCGCATCAACGACAACGCGGCGTTCGACCATGTCTACACGTTTTCACCGACGGTGACTTTGAATTCGCGCGTCGGGTTCTCGCGCTTCAATGAGCCGAATATCCGCCAGCACGAAGGGCAGGTCACTCCGGCCAGTCTGGGCTTTCCCACCGCCACGGCGGCTTTGTTCGGCACTGAGTCCTATTTGCCGCGCTTCGAGATCAACGGCTATTCGGTGCTCGGCGATACGGTGGGTGGCGGTTCGACGCACAACATCCATACGTTCCAATCCAACCTGACGAAGATTGCGGGGCGGCAGACCTGGCGCTTTGGCTACGATTTCCGCTCGTACCGCGAAAACGCTTATGGCGCGGGGCATTCGGCGGGCCGCTATGATTTCGCCCAAAACTTCACGCGCGGGCCGCTGGACACCGCGACCAGCGCCGCCGTCGGCCAATCGCTGGCTTCGTTCCTACTGGGACAGCCGACCGGCGGCACGATTGAACGCAACGCCGCGCGCTCGAATCAGGTGCTTTACAACGGGATGTTCGCGCACAACGACTGGAAAGTGTCGAACCGGCTGACGCTCAATCTGGGCCTGCGTTACGAGTACGAAGGTGCAATGAATGAGCGTTACAACCGCAACACCCGCAACTTCGATCAGGCGGCCAGCAGCCCGATTGAAGCGGCGGCGAAGGCCGCTTATACGGCCAGCCCGATTCCCGAAATCCCGGCCAGCAGCTTCCAGGTCAAAGGCGGGCTGCTTTTCGCCACTGACAGCAATCGCGGTTTCTGGGACGCGGACAAGAATAACTTCCAACCCCGTGTCGGGTTTGCTTACAAATTGACCGACAAACTGGTCATGCGCGGTGGCTGGGGTATTTATACCGTGCCGTTCGTTATTTTCGGCAGCAACCAACCAGGATTTTCGCAAAGTACGCCGATTGTGGCGAGCGTGGACAACGGCCTGACTTTTCAGGCCAACCTGGCGAATCCGTTTCCGACGGGCGTGCTGGCGCCTGTCGGAGCGAACAACGGCCTGGCGACTTTCCTGGGGCAGGGCATCTCGTTTACGCCGCTGGATTTGAATAACACCCAGGCGCAACGCTGGTCATTTGGTTTTCAGTATGAATTGCCCGGCAATTGGCTGGTCGAAGCGCAATACGTCGGCAATGCCGGTTATGATGGCGTAGTGAGCGTTCCACTCAACGGCATTCCGCTGCGTTACCTGTCCACCAGCACGTTCCGCGACCAGAGCATGATCAACACGATCAACTCGCTGAGCGCGACCGTCACCAATCCGTTTCGTAACCTGATCCCCGGCACGGGACTGAATGGCGCAACCGTGCAGCGGCAGCAATTGCTGCGGCCCTTCCCGCACTACACCGGCGTCACGGGGATTCGGAACGATGCTTCGAGCCGCTTCCAAAGCGCGCAAATGCGGGTGGAAAAACGGTTCAGTGCGGGCTACAACTTACTGGCGGCTTACAATTGGTCGAAGTTTTTGGAACAAGGCACCATCCTCAACGATGCCGATTCTTCGTTTGAGCGGCGCTTTTCCGACGCTGACATCCCGCACCGATTGGTGATGAGCGGCATCTGGGAATTGCCGTTCGGAAAGGG
>JANOWX010000708.1:0-5878 GCA_031418175.1 Acidobacteriota bacterium
GCCGCCAACCCCAGCCCACAACGCAGCGGCACGCTCACCGTCGCGGGTCAGACTTTCAGCGTGACGCAAGCCGATGGTTGCGCCTTCAGCATCGCGCCGGCGAATCAATCAGTCGCGGCCAGCGGCGCGAATGGCACGGTCAATGTGACGGCGGGCGCGGGTTGCGCGTGGACGGCCGCAAGCAATGACAACTGGCTGAGCATCACCAGCGGTGCAACCGGCAGCGGCAACGGCGCTGTCGGCTTTAGCGTCGCAGCCAACAGCGGCCCCGCACGCACGGGCACGTTGACGTTGGCCGGGCAGACCTTCAACGTCAATCAAGCGAACGGTTGCACGTTCACGCTCGCGCCCACTGGTCAGGCCTTCGCACGCGCGGGCGGCAGCGGTTCGCTCAATCTGACCACGGGCGTGGGCTGCGTATGGACGGCCGTCAGCAATGACAATTGGATCACGCTGACCGGCAATGCCAGCGGCAACGGCAATGCCACGTTGACCTACAACGTCGCCGCCAACCCCGGCGCCCACTCACGCACCGGCACACTGACCATTGGCGGGCAGACCTTCACGGTTTCGCAAGCCGGCGCGCGCAGGGCCAGCGCCGATTTCGATGGCGATGGCAAAACCGATCTGGGCACCTGGCGCGGCAGCAATGGCACCTGGTACACGCTCAGTAGCGCCAGCAACGTCATGCAACCCTTGCCTTGGGGCGCGGGCTATGCGCCTTACAACGACGTGATTGTGCCGGGCGATTACGACGGCGACGGCAAGGCCGATCACGCCGTCTGGCGCGGCCAGGATTCGATCTGGTACATCCGCAAGTCATCCGATGGCGGCTTGATTTACGATCTGTGGGGCGCGAGTTATGCGCCGTATTTCGATGTGCCGGTGCCGGGCGATTACGACGGCGATGGCAAGACCGACCTCGCCATTTGGCGGCGCGATGGCAACTGGTATGTCAAACGCAGTTCGGATGGCGCTGTGATGGCACGCGCGCTCGGCCAAGCCGGCGACATTCCCGTCCCGGCTGATTACGACGGCGACGGCAAGACAGACTGCGCGGTCTTTCGCCCGGCGGTGCTGGCCCCTGCGCCGAACTGGCTGATCCTGAATAGCTCGACCAATACGTTGACGAGCAGCCTGTGGGGCGCGGGTTATGCGCCGTATTTCGATACGCCAGTCCCGGCTGATTACGACGGTGACGGCAAGGCGGATGTGGCCGTCTGGCGCGGGCAGGATTCGAACTGGTACGTCCGCAAATCGTCGGATGCCGCGTTATTGTGGGATTCCTGGGGGGCGAACTATGCGCCGTATTTCGACGTGCCGGTGCCGGGCGATTACGACGGCGATGGCAAGGCTGACGTGGCCGTCTGGCGGCGCGATGGCACGTGGTATGTCAAACGCAGCACGAACGGCGCATATCTGATTCAAGCGCTGGGTCAGAGCGGTGATGTGCCGGTGCCTGCAACGGGTGTGCGCTGACAGTTTGTCCACCGGCGCAGGGTGCCCGCGCGCGCTCCAAGCGCGCGCGCGGGCCAAGCCAAGTGCCTCGCCGCCTGCCCGCCTGTCAACGCCGCTCCCGCGCGGCAGCAGCGATCAGGCCCTGCTCAATGCGGCGCGCGCCTTTGCCGCCGACGCCGACCCGTTGCGCGACGCGTTTGTGAGCCACGAACTGCCGACCACTTTCCTCGACGAACTCCGTGCGCGCATTGCGGCCTTCGAGCGGGCGCTCAGCGAGCGGACGACGGCGCGCGGCGCACACGTGGCGGCGACGGCGGCGTTGGATGCGGCGCTGGAACGCGGGGTGACGGCGGCGCGACGGCTGGACGCCATCGTGCGCAACAAGTTCCGCGATGACCCGGCCAAACTGGCAGTGTGGACGACGGCCAGCCACACCGAACGCACGCCGCGTACAGCCGCGCCGGAGCCAACCAAGCCGGAACCGCCAAAACCGGCGCCGCCGCAGCCGTAAAGGGCTAAGCTCAGGACTGCTGAGCGCACCGGATTTTGTGGGTGAGATGTTTGGGAGCGCCAGCGGCGCGGCACGTTTATAGCTAATTGGGGAAAGCTCTCAAGCTCCGTTAAGAGCGACATCAAACAGATGCCGCCCCGCTGGGGCTGAAATAGTTTTGCCTGATCGAAGCTATAAACATTCCGCCCCGCCGGGGCTGCCTTCACAAAATCCGGCGGGAGCAGAAGTCCTGCGCTTGCGGCATTCCGCGCCGCTGACCGCCGAGAGAAAATTTCAGGCGGGGCTGCCGAAGAATTTCTGGCTTCTTTACGACTCTGCAAGTATGCTGCTCATCCGGCTGCTATCTGCCGTATACGATCACATCAACGAAAATAATTCGCCGCTGCCTTGCTAAACCATTCGGCGCAATGGGCGCGACCACAAAGCCGGTCGAGTTTCCGGTAACACTCGACGTTATTTTGACATTTCGTAGTGGCCTCGCTCTGTTCCAACAATTGAGCCAAAGGAAGGACATCCAAATGAGACCTCACACTGTTGCTCGACGAAATAGGCGCACCGTGGCGCTCAGCAACTCCGTCACACTGTGCTTGCAACATCTGGGCACGTTGGTGATCAGTCTGCTGCTGTGTGTGTCAACGCTGGCGCAAAGTGCACAGGAGGCGCGGGTGTTAGAGCCGGGCCAGCCCGTCGAACGCGAGTTGGCTGGCGGTCAGCGTCATGCTTACCAACTGCAACTCAGCGCCGGCCAGTATCTCGAAATCAGCCTTGAACAGCGCGGCATTGATGTAGCTGTGACGCTCAGCGGGCCGGACGGCAAGCCGCTCGCGCAATTCGATAACGACAGCCGCGCGCAAGGCCGCGAGACCGTCACGCAAGTCGTCGCGGCCACGGGCGGCTATCAACTCATCATTGCCGCGAAACAGCGCAACGCGCCGCCCGGCAGTTACGCCATCCGGCTCGTCGCCTTGCGCGCGGCGACGGAGCAGGATCGCGCCGTACAGGCCGCGCCCCAACTGAGCGTCGAAGTGACCCGGCTCGCCAATGCCGCGCGGCTCGACGAGCAGTTGCCGCAGGCCGAACGCGCGCTGGCCGTGCGCGAGCAGGCCCTGGGCGCTGAGCATCCGGAGGTCGCCACCGCGCTCGACCGGCTCGCCAGCATCATCCGCAACAAAGGCGACTTGGCGAAGGCCGAACCGCTCTACCTGCGCGCGCTCGCCATCGCCGAACAAACGCCCGCGCCCGGACACGCCGAACTCGGCCAAATTCTCAACGACCTTGCCACGCTTTACCTGCGCAAAGGCGACCTGATTCAGGCCGAAGCGCGCTTTCAACGCGCCTTGACGGTCTGGCACGAAACGCTGGGGCCGGAGCATTCCAACGTCGCGCGCGCGCTCACCAATCTCGGCGCGCTTTACGCCGGCAAAGGCGACAGCCCCCAAGCCCTGCCGCTCTTCCACCGCGCGTTGGAAGCCCGCGAGCGGACGTTGGGGCCAAGTCATCCCGATCTGGTCAACACGCTCATCAACCTCGGCAATCTTTACTACCTGGACAGCGAATACGCGCGCGCCGAGACGCATTACCAGCGCGCCTTGCAAATCACCGATCAGGCGGGCGGGCAAGAGACGCCGACGCTCGCGCTCGTGCTGCGCAATCTGGCGAACATCCTCACCTACAAACGCGACTTCGCGCGCGCCGAACCGATCCTGCGCCGCGCGCAAACGATCAGCGAAAAAACTCAAGGGCCCGAACATCCCGATGTGGCAGTGGCGCTGAACAACCGCGCGTTTCTTTACGACTATCAAGGTGAATATGACCAAGCCGAACCGTTGCATCAACGGGCACTGGCGTTGCGTGAAAAAGCGCTCGGCCCCGAACATTCAATTGTCGCCTTCACCCTCAATAGTCTGGCGCAAGTCAGTATTGCCAAAGGCAATTTCCAGCAAGCACTCGCCAGCCTCACGCGCGCCAGTTCAATCAGCGAAAAAAATATCGCGTTCAATTTGGCGGTTGGCGCCGAACGCCAAAAACTGGCCTACCTCGCCACGTTGGCGAAGGAAACGAGCCGGGTGATTTCATTGCACACGCGCTTCGCCCCGACTGACGCGGAGGCGGGCCGCCTGGCGCTGACCACCATTCTGCGCCGCAAAGGCCGCGCGCTGGATGCGATGAGCGACAGCATCGCCGCGCTGCGCCGCCGGGCCACTCCCGAAGATCAGAAATTGCTCGACCAGGTGAAAGAGACCCGCGCGCAACTGGCCCGCCTGGTGCTCAACGGGCCGCAACGCCTGACGCCCGCCGAACACCAGAGCCGCATTCAGACGCTCGAGGCGCAGCGCGAAAAGCTCGAAGACGAGATCAGCCGCCGCAGCGCCAGCTTCCGCGCCCAGGCGCAACCCGTCACGCTCGAGGCCGTGCAAGCGGCCCTCCCGGCGCGGACAGCCTTGGTCGAATTCGCAGTTTACCGCCCGTGCAATGCGAAATTTACGCGCGTGGATGAGTTGTTTGGGCCGCCGCGTTACGTGGCTTACGTGCTGCACCCGCAGGGCGAAACGCAATGGGTTGACCTGGGCGAGCAGCAAGTGATTGACGCCGCTGTCGAACGCTTGCGGCGGGCTCTGCGCAACCGGCAGGAAGTCAAACGGCTGGCGCGCGCCGTTGATCAATTGGTGATGCGGCCCATTCGTCCCTTGCTGGGTCAAACGCGCCGCGTCCTGCTCGCGCCCGACGGCGTGCTCAATCTGATTCCTTTCGCCGCGCTGGTTGACGCGCGCGGTCACTATCTGGTGCAGCACTATAATTTCAGCTACCTGACCAGCGGGCGCGACCTGCTGCGTTTGCAAGTCAAACAGCCCAGCAAGCAAAGCGCCCTGATCGTCGCCAATCCCGATTTTGGAGTTGCCCCGCAAATGACGGCAACAGCGGGCGAACGCCTTTTGAAATACCGGCCCGCCGCGCCAGCTACGCCAACAACGCCAGCAACACAGACTGGCACGGCAGGCGCGCTGCTGGCCGGAGCCTATTTCCCGCCGCTGGCTGGCACGGCTGACGAAGCACAGTTGCTCAAGGCGTTGCTGCCCGAAGCCCGCCTGCTGACGCAGGCGCAAGCGACTGAGGCCGCGCTCAAGCAAGTCGCAAGCCCCAGCATTCTGCACGTCGCCACGCACGGCTTTTTCCTGGGCGACGCCACCGACAACGAAGACGGGCGCGGACTGAAACTCAAACTTTCTGCCGAAGCAGAGGCCGACAGTGCGCGGCTCGAAAACCCGTTGCTGCGTTCCGGGCTGGCGCTGGCCGGGGCCAATCAGCTCCAGAGCGGCCAGGCGGATGACGGCATCCTGACCGCGCTCGAAGCCGCCAGCCTGGATTTGTGGGGCACCAAACTGGTCGTGCTTTCGGCCTGCGACACCGGTGTCGGCGAAGTGAAAAACGGCGAAGGCGTTTATGGGTTGCGGCGCGCCTTGTTGCTGGCCGGTTGCGAAACCCAGGTCATGAGTTTGTGGCCCGTCGCTGATCGGGCCACCCAGCGTTACATGGTTGACTATTACCGCCGGTTGCAGCGGGGCGCGGGGCGCGCGGATGCATTGCGCGCGGTACAGCTCAAAATGCTCAGCAGCAAGCAACCCGGCGGGCCGGAAGCGGGCGAGGTAGCGCGGATGCTCAAGCTCAGAAAACTCGCTGGCGGCGCGCGCGATTACCGGCATCCTTACTACTGGGCGAGCTTCATCCAATCGGGCGAATGGGCGAATTTAGCGGGCGAGCGCTAGGCGCATGGAGTTCAGGCTTTAGCCTGCAGTTTGTATCGCAGCCTTTAGGCTGACTTGATCTCTGCGCGAAACCCGGCTTTAGCCTGTGCGCCAAACTGCAGGCTAAAGCCTGAACTCCATGCTAATTTCTGAAGGAGAAAGAAAA
>JANOWX010000709.1:0-3012 GCA_031418175.1 Acidobacteriota bacterium
ACGCAGCGCATTGCCAAGCCGTTTCGCCTTGGCATCCAGTTCCTTCAGCGTCAGCCGCACGCTCACGACATACGGCATTGCGCCTTCGACCCAGTGCCCATAGGTCGTCGTGACGAACGTGCCGCCGGGCAACACCTCAACGCCGGGGTAAGCGCAGTCGGCATTCCAGCCCGACGCATTCTTGTAATTTTGCATCAAGCGCACGCGGTACTGCCCTTCGCGCCCTTGCACGATGTCTGCGTAGCGGCCCACCCAGCCGACCCAATCGCCCTTGGTCGGGCTCTCGTGCGTCGTGTCGCGGAACGAGATGAACAGCCGTCCATCGGGCGCGTATTTGCCCGTGTGCCGGTCGCCCGTCAACGCTCCCGGCAATTCACGCGGGGCCGACCAGGTGCGGCAATCATCAGCCGAAAACATCACATACGAATTGCGCGCGCGCCGGTTTTCGCGCAACAGCATCGCCCACTGCTTGCCATCCGGCGCACGAATCAGGCCCGGCTCGCACAGATGAATCTGCTCGTTTTTGTAAATCTCTTGCGGCGCCGACCACGTCAACCCGCCGTCTTGGGAAAAGGTTTGATAGAGCGTCATCACCGGCGTCTGCTTGCCATTCGCGTGAAAGAAGCGCCCGTCATCATGAAACAGCGCGACGTAATCGCCGTTGCGCAAGCGTTCGACCGCGCCCATCGCCACGATGCCGCCGTAAGCGCCAATGGCTTTCAACTCGCTCCACGTTGCGCCGTCATCTTCCGACACCGACATGCGAATCGGATACAAGCCCGAAAAGACGAGCAGCCGTTTCTTGCCCTGGCGATCAATCACGCGATGAATCGTCGGCGTTTCGAGCGAAGTCTCCCAACTCTTCGGCGTCGGCAACCGCTCCGACCACGTCCGCCCGCCGTCACGGCTGCGTTTGAGCATGATCGCGCCCTTGCCGTGGCCTTTGGGATAGACGGCGATGATCGTGCGTTTGTCTTCGAGCAGCACGGTCGTGGGATGGCCCAGGTATTGGCCCGGCTCGCGGTCAACGATGACTTGCCGCCCTGTCTCAGCAGCCAGGTCGAGCAGCGGGATGGTATAGCCGCGCGGCATGGCGGTTTGTTGAGAGTAGCCGTAGAAGCTGAAAAGCGTGAGGAGAAACAGGGAAAATGCTTTGTTTGTCTGCATCATTCGAGCACCGTGGAAAGGGTTCAAAGCTCGCGGCCCGCGTCAATCAAGGCTTGCTGCAACAAGTCAGCCACGCCCAGTTCCGCCGCCCAGGTTTGCATGTAAGCGTAATCGAGCGCCTCGGCCTGCACCTTCAACACGCCGAGCACGTCGTCCCATTGGCGTTCTGAAACGCCGCCGCCTTTTTGAAACCAGCGCAGTTTTTGCAGCACGATCGCTGCGGCGGAAGCGATGTAACAAGCCGTGGCTTCCACGCCTTCGATCAGCGGCTTCAGCTCACGCTGTTGCATCTCTTCGCGCGACCAGGCGTCGCCGGACGGGATGAAGACATCCACTTTGTACATCTTTTCGAGGTAGATGAGATTGAAGCTGCGGCGCGCGCGAATAGCGCGGCGGATGGCTTGTTCGTCAATATAAAACTCAGCCCCCAACTTGGCGACCAACGCTTCAACGTGGGCTTCCTTGAGATCCGCCACCAGGTCAACATCCTGGGTGAGGCGTGGAATGCCGTGGACGATGCTGGCCATCGAGCCTCCGATCAAATACGGCACGCCAAGCTCTGTCAGCGCCCGCGTGACGCGCAACGCAATTTCAATGGCATCGGGCAGATTTAGCTCGGCAGACATCAATAGCCCTCCACTTCGGGATTCCAGCCAAACACAGTTTTCATTAGTTCCGGTTCGATCCAGCGCGAAGCCAGCCGCAACTCCAATTCGCGGCGTTCGGCTTGCGGATGACGCCGCTTCACATCGCTCAGCGCCAGCAATTGCGCCGTGCGAATCAAATCCTGCATCAAGCGCAGCTTCTGCGCCGCCGACATCCGGCGATAGCCTTCAATCAGCAGCTTTTCGATTTCAGGCGGGGTGTCCGCGGATAAGGGTTTCATCGGGCGCAGTATAAAACAGGTCAAACGCAGCCGCATCTCTGATTCAATCAACAAAGGCTACCCAACAACTCGCGGGCGACCAACTCGACCAATGGCTTGTCGGCGGAACTGTGAGAGAGGAAGGTGGAGGCGTATTTCATTGCTTGGCTCCCGCGATTTCCAGTTTGACCCAGCCAAACGGAGCATAAGCGCGCGTCTTGCCGCACATCACCAATTTGCGCGATTTGGGAAACTCGAACTTGGTATGCCTATCGGCCAGATAAAGCCGTTCGCGCAAGTCCCAAAACTTTGCTGGCCCTAGCTTGGTTTCCAGCAACAACCCGAGCGTCAATTTGTGCCAGCCCGAACCGTGCCCCAGTGAAAAGTAACAAGTCGTAGTTGCCGGTTGTTCGCTGGCCTCTGCGATCTGCACTTTCAGCTTGTCATAAAAACTGAGCACATCTTCGCAGTCGCAATCTTTCGCCCCTTCGGCCAGCCGCTCGAAAAATTCGATCTCCCATTGGCACACGTCGGCGGCAAATTGATTGACCGCGCCACACAGTTTTTCCAGCGTCAGTCCGGCTTGCGTTTCGTTCCAGCCCAAGGCGCGTCTGGCAGGTTGGCCTTTCAGCAGTCCCTCGGCAAACAGAATGCGGCCAGAGAAGCTGAGTTGTTCGTCAACCGCTTCGAGAAAGATCGGGTAGTTTTTGAATCCGGCTTTGACTTCGCCCGGCTGCGGTGTTGCTTCGTTGCGAGCCTTGAGCGGCGCGCTGAGTACGTCTTCGGCAATCAGCGTCAAAGTGGCCTCTGCCGCTTGCGGCTCGGAATCGCCGATTTGCAAGGCGCGGAAAACATCGTAAGCGGCATCGTTGTCGCGGTGCGTATTCGTTCTTTCATCGCCGGGCTGCGGTTTGGGGTGCAGCAGCCAAGAACTGAGAAAGGCTTCGGCTGCGTTCTCGCCCGTTTGCCAAGCCTTTTCG
>JANOWX010000710.1:0-8804 GCA_031418175.1 Acidobacteriota bacterium
TTTGGTGGGCGGCGGGCGCCGGCGGCGCTGCCCGGCCGCGCCGGCGGCCCCCCCGCCAAACAAAAAGCTTAAACAAAACACGCCTGGTTGCCAGCGCCCGGTTTCTACCAGTATTCCAAACGCGGTGGTTCTGCCTTAAACAGTTTGCGCGACTCACGCGTGAGTCGCCCGTCTTGGCCCAAGCTAAAATCCGCGTAAACACGGCGCTTCGGCAAATTGACGCCGTCGCCAGCCTGCCCGTACAATCCGCCCCGCGTGCGCGGCAGTCGTCAACCCCACATCAGACAGGTTCCAACTATGAGTACAAAAGTCCGAGGCGAAGCGCGAGAAACCATGATGCTATCAGTGGCCCAGCTTTCCCCAGCGGCCCAGTTGATCGCAAAACCGGCGAATGGCAAAGCCGCGACTGGCGCGGTCGCCGTCGCGTCAGCCGCTACGGCAGCTACCAATACAGAGCGCCGCACCACCGGCAATCTGGCCGATGCGCCGCTGCTCAACCGTGAATTGAGCTGGATCGAATTCAACAGCCGCGTACTTGATGAAGCCTTAGACCCGACGCAACCGTTGCTGGAACGCCTGAAGTTCCTGGCGATTTTCTCGACCAACCTCGACGAATTTTTCATGGTGCGCGTCAGCGGCTTGCAGGAACAGAACGAAGCCAACCCGCATCTGACTTCGCCCGACGGCTTGAGCGCGGCGACGCAATTGCGGCTGATTTCAGAACGGCTGCGCCCGTTGCTGGATCTGCAGATGCGCTGTTTGTTGCGGCAGATTTTGCCGGGGCTGGAAAAATTCGAGGTGCACATCGTGCGCCACGATCAATTGAACCGCGAACAACGCAAGGCGTTGCACGATTATTTTTACGAGCGCATCTTCCCGATTTTGACGCCGCTCTCGGTTGATCCCAGCCACCCGTTCCCTTACATCTCGAACATCAGTTTGAACCTGGGTATTCTGGTCGTGCCCGAAACCAACGGCGAAGAGCCGCGTTTCGCCCGCGTCAAAGTGCCGCCCAACGTGCCGCGCCTGATCCATGTAGAAGGGGTCGAAGGCGCGGCGCAGCATTACGTCATGCTCGAAGACGTCATCAGCGCCCACATCGAAGCGCTCTTCCCCGGCATGAAAGTGCATGAGTGCCAGCCCTTTCGCATTACGCGCGACGCCGATCTCGAAATCGAAGAAGACGAGGCCGGCGATTTGTTGAAGATGGTCGAACAACAATTGCGCCAGCGCCGCTTCGGCTTCGGCGTGCGGCTGGAAGTGGCCGCCGGAATGTCGCCCGACATGGTCAAGCTGTTGCGGCAGGCGTTGGATGTGAGTGAGCAGGATGTTTATTCGGTGGACGGCCCGTTGAACATTCCCGACTTGATGGCGCTTTATAAACTCGATCTGCCTGCCTTGAAAGACGAACCCTTCACGCCCGTCACGCCCAAGGCCCTGGCCGCGGGCGAGACGATTTTCGATGCGATCCGTCATCAGGACATTCTGATGCACACGCCCTACGATTCCTTTGCGCCGGTGCTCGAATTCCTGCGCGCCGCCGCGCGTGATCCCAACGTGCTGGCCATCAAACAAACACTCTATCGCGTCGGCAAAGATTCGCCCATCGTCGAAGCCCTGATCGAAGCCGCCGAGAACGGCAAGCAGGTCGCCGTGCTGGTCGAATTGAAAGCGCGTTTTGACGAAGAGAACAACGTGCGCTGGGCCAAGCGCTTGGAGCAGGCGGGCGTGCACGTCGTTTACGGCCTGGTCGGCTTGAAGACGCACGCCAAGGTCGCGCTGGTCGTGCGGCAAGAGAAAGACACGATTCGCCGCTATGTGCACCTGGGCACGGGCAATTACAATCCGGCCACGGCGCGCGTTTACACCGATCTGGGCTTGCTGACCGCGCACAAGGATTTCGGCGCGGATGTGACTGACCTCTTCAATTTCTTGACCGGCTATTCGCGCCAGGTGCGTTACCGCAAACTGCTGGTCGCGCCGGTCAATTTGCGGCAGAGCCTGAACGAACTGATCCGCCGCGAAGTCGAACATCACCAAGCGGGCCGTCCGGCGGGCATTCTCGCCAAGTTCAACAGCATGACCGACACCGGCATGAGCGAAGAGTTATACGGCGCCTCGCGCGCGGGTGTGCCGATTGATTTGCTGGTGCGCGGCATTTGCTGTTTGCGCCCCGGCGTCGCGGGCCGCAGCGAAACCATCCGCGTGGGCAGCGTCGTGGGCCGCTTCCTCGAACATTCGCGCATTTACCGGTTTTTGAACGGCGGCGACGACGTGATTTATCTGGGCAGCGCCGACCTGATGAACCGCAACCTCGACCGCCGCGTCGAAGTGCTTTTTCCCATCGAAGACCCGCGCCTGAAAGAACGCATCAACAAAGAAATCCTCGACCCGCTCTGGCGCGACAACGTCAAGATGCGCTGGCTGCAGCCGGATGGGACGTATTTGCGGCCGCGGCTGGCGGATGAGAAGGCGTTCGATGCGCAGGCGAAGTTGTTGGAGCCGGCGTTGTTGGGATAGCCATTAAGACAGTGGCAAAAGCGCATGGAGTTCAGGCTTCAGCCTGTGTTCGTGATCTCCAACACAAGCTGAAGCCTGAACTCCATGCTCTTTTGCGTAAGTTCTGAGTTATTCAAACGGCACAGCAATGAATGCGAGCGCGCGTTACGTGAAGCTGGTGGAATGGTCGGATGAGGATCAATGCTTCATCGGCCAATGCCCCGGCCTGATTGGGCCTTGTTGCCAGGGCGCGGATGAGGCGCAGGTCTATGCCGAGCTTTGCCAGATTGTGGAGGAGTGGATTGCGCTGCTGAAACAAGGCAGCCAGCCGTTGCCGCCCGCGACCGCTGGCAAGCAGCTTGCCGAAAAGCTATTGCTGGCGGCGTAATCACGGTTTTGCCACGATCAATGGCTTCGCTTCGCCTTCGCGCCGGTAAAACACGCGCGGCCGTTGCACGCTGCGTTGCGCCGGTTCCGCCGCTGTCTCTTCGACCTTCTCACCGGCCTTTTCTTCGGCTTTAGTTTCGACTGGCGCAAACACCAGCAGCTTTTTCTTTTGCAAGCCGCGCGCCTGATTCTCGCCTTCCTGCATTTGCGGCACGCGCTCGGTGGCGTAATCGAACCATTCGCGCGTGACGATCTGGCCGTCTTTGTCGGCGCGGTCGGCCAGACCCTTCTTCAAACCGTCTTCGATCAAGGCGAAGGTCAGAAAGCCGTGGCCGAGTTGCGCGGCTTCGAGCGCGGCCTGATAGCTTTGCGCGGCGGTCAGAATGGACATGCCTTTTTCATAAGCGAGTTGCGCCAGTCCTTTGGAATTCATCGGGCCGCGCCGTTTTTCTTCGGCTTCGAGCGCCTGGCCTGAATTGCAGGCGTCAATCACGAACAGCAATTGCCCGGCGTCCAAACCTGCGAGCGCCGCTTCCAATTCCAAATCAGAGACGCTGTGCGCCAGCACCGTCTGCAAGGCCTTTTCGTCCAGGTCATCGCGCGCGCCGCTGTAACCGAGATCGTGCGGGATCAGATAAAACCGCGCGCCCGCCGCCGTGCCGTGTCCGGCGAAAAAGAGCAAGACGGCGTCTTCGGGTTGGGCCGGTTGCAGCTTGGTTAAAGCGGCGGGCGCGTTGGCCGGTGCTGCGGCATTCACGCTGCCATTCGTATTGCCATGCGTACTAGAAGACAGCCGTTGCAAGGCGAGCAGCAGATTCGCTTTGGTCGCGTCTTGGTCAAACAGCGAGATGACCTCGACGCGTTCGTACTGTTGCAGCTTGGCCTGTTGCGCGCGCACTTCGTCAGCGAACGATTGCGCGTCGGCGACAGCGTATCTCAGATTGTATTGCTCGTTGGCGTAGCGGTTGACGCCGAACGCCACGACATAGGCCGTGCCCTTGCGCCGCAACGTTTCAGCGCCCGTGACCGTCAGCGCGGCATCGGTGCTCTTGATGTTGTCGTGGTTGAAGGCGTAGGCCGTCAGCCGGTTTTCACCCGCGATGATCGGCAGCGTAGTTTCCAACACAGCCTGGCGTTGGCCTTTGAGCACATCGCCGCGCCAGGCCTTGACCAGCGTGCCGTTGCGGAACAGGCGTACGTCTTGCGCGCCCACGCCCGCTGCCGGTTCACTGGCTTCGATGCGCACTTTGATGGTGCGCGCGGTCGGTGCTTGGGCTTCGGCCAGCTTCAAACTCACGACCGGTTGCCGCCGGTCTTTTAGTTCAAGCGCCTCGGCCACGCGCGGACGCTTGCCCGCGTAAAGCTCCGCCAGCAAGCCCGGGTAAAAGAATTCGTTGAAGTAACCCTCGACCGGCGTCACGTCATAAATGTTCGGCGAGAAGCGCCAGAGAATCTGTTGCCACGCGCCCGGCGTGCCGTCGAACAAACCTTCGGGCGTGACGACCAGCCAATCGGCGCCGCCGTTGGCCGCAACCAGCGTCGCCAGCAATTCGCCTGTCTGTGCATTCCAGAGTTTGGTGCTGCCTTCCTCGCTACCCGAAAGCAGCAGCTTGCCATCGGGCGCAAAGGCCAGCGCGTTAACCATCAGCGCGTGGCCCGGCAACGCCAGCGCCGCGCGTCCGCTGGCCAGTTCAAAGACCTGAATCTTTTCACTGCCCACGGCGACGAAACGCCCATCGGGCGAAAAGGCCAGCGCATTGCTCCAACCGTTCAAATCAACCGCGCGCAATTCCCGCGCAGTTCCGTTACTGGGCACTTCCCACACGTGCAATTTGTAGCTGTAGAAATTGCTGAGATCGCCGCTGCCCGCCAGCATGTTTGCGCCGGGTTTGGTTTCCATCGTCACCGCTGCCAGTTTGAGCGTGGCGTCTGAACTAAAGGCCAGTTGCTGAATCATGAAGCCGCGTTCGATGGGCAACGTCGCGATTTCGCGTCCGCTGGCGGCCTCGTTCAGCTTGATCTCGTAGCCGTTGAGCGCCGTCGCCAGCAAGCGCCCGTCCGGGCTGAAGGCCAGCGCGCGATTCATGCTGTAACTGCCCATGATGGATTTGCTGCTGACCTTGAAGCGTTCGTTGCCCTGCGCGACATCCAGCAACCGAATGCCGCCGCTCGCTTGTGCGCCGGGCAGCATTGCGCCTAAGCCCGCGCCCGCGCCCAGGCCCATACCCGACATCATCTGTCCCATCATTTCCAGCGCCTTGCCCATCTGGCCGTCCTGCGCCAATTTTTCCAATTCCTTTGCCTGCTTCTGCATCGCTTCGGACTGTTTGCGCATTTCCTCCATCTGCTTTTTGTCCATCTTCCCGTTGTTCATAGGCGGGAAGCCGAGCGGCATTTGCGGCTGCGCGGTTGTCGTTGAAGGGTTGGCGGCAGGGGCAGGCTGCGCTGTCGCCAGGCCCGGAATGAGCGCAGACAAGGGCGGCGATTCATTCAATGCCAGGGCGCTGCCAGCGCGGTTGAGCGCCAAGCTCGATAGATTTTGACCCGCGCTGACGGGGATTTGGCGCACTTCGCGCCCGCTGCGCGTTTCCCAGATTTTGACTGCATTGGCGCTGCCTTGCGCGGCGAAGAATTTGCCATCCGCGCTGAAAACGTTCGCCCGGCTGCCATCGCCCAATTCATTGCGCGTGCGCGGTTTCGGCGCGGGCAAAGTTACCGTGCGCGTCGCCACGCCGGTCGGCAAATCCCACAGGTTGACCGCCTGAGCGCCGCCCACCGCCAACGCGCGTCCGTCCGTCAACGCCAAACTGCTGACCGGCATGCCGGCGCGATTCAACGTGCGCACCAGTTCGGCGCGCCCGCCTCCTGGTATTGAGGTCGTTGTTTGCGCAATGTCGTGCAGGCGAATCGTGCTGTCTACGCTGGCGGTTGCGATCAGCCGCCCATTCGCGCTGAAGGCCGTGCAGAGCACTTCGCCGTTATAACCGGTCAGATGGGCGAGCGTGCGCCCGCTGGCCGTCTCGACCAACTTGACCGACGCATCATTGCCCGCGATGAGCAACTGGCCGCCATCGGCGCTGATGGCCACACTGTTTTCCGTTGGGCTATCGTCCATTTGACCCAGCAGTCCAGCCGCCGCCACATTTGTCGAAGCCACGTTGAACGCGCGCACTTCGCGTCCGTTGGCGCTATCGAACAGGCGCACCTTGATTTCGCTCGGCGCGTTGCTGACCAGATCGCGCACGACCAGCACCAGCGTGCGGCCATCGGGCGTGAAGCGCACGGTACGGCGCGGCGTGACGTATTTGATACCGGACTGCGACAGCACTGCGCCGGAACCCTTGCTGCGCATTGCGTCCATCATCGCCTTCGGCTGTTCTTTCATCGCCTTCTCATTGTCTTTGCGATAGTTGGTTTCGCTGAGCTTGAAGGTCTGCGCGAGCTTGCCCGTCGCGGCGTCGCGCAACACGAGTTGGCCTTCGATTTCATTCATCTGCGCGCGCCCTGTTTCGCTGGTCACCAACCAGCGCCCGTCGGGGCTGAACGCGAAGGAATTGATTTCGGTAGCGCGTGCGTCTTGCGGATTGAAGCGCACGGTCTGGCTGAGTTGCCCCGTCGCCGTTTGCCAAACGCGCAACTCGTGCTTGTCTTCTTTCCAATGTCCGGCCCAACGGCCATCGGGGCTGAGCTTGGCCGTCTCCAACCCGCTCGCGCCGGGAAAGAGCGTGACGCTGCGCAACTGCTTGCCGGTCTCGACTTCCCATTCGCGCAAGCTGCCGCCGACGAAGGAGAGCAACGTCTTGCCATCCGCGCTAAACACCAGATCGGCCAACTGCACGTTCATGCCCATCTGATTCGCGCTGGCATTCAGCGTCAGCAATTCACGGCCTGTCGCGACTTCCCAGACCTTGACCGACTGGCCCGAAAAGCCCGCCGTGGCGAGCAAACGCCCGTCAGGACTGAACGCCAACACCGCCGCTGGTTCGGTCACGCCGGTTTGCAAGACCAGTTCGGGCCGCTGGCCGCGCGCGCCATTCGTTTGCGCCGGTTCAGGTTTCACTTTGACGGGAACCAGCCCGCGGTCGGGCGGATTTTGCGCCCAGGCGAACGCAGGCAGCGCCAACGCGGTAATTAAAGTGACATTGAGTAAGCGTGCGCAGGCGGAAGTCTTCCGCCAGATGAGATTGGTTTTCATAGCGAGCCTCTGTACCAGCCAACCCGCTCACGAGGAGGAGAGATTAAACGCAGCGAGTAAAGGAAAGGTTTGTTTTCAACGCGCGCCATTATGGCGTTTCACCAAAGACTTGGGTAGCCCCATTTTCACCGGCTTAAAGCTGAACAGCCCGCCCTTCATTGGCGGATGTGTAAAGCGCCTCGACGACCTCTAATGACAAGCGCCCTTCACGTCCGTCAATCAGCGGCGCGCGGTTTTCCAGAATGGCTTGCGTCATATCGGCAATTTGCATGCGGTGCCCTTCGTTCGAGATGGCTGCCGGATTCGCCGAGCCGTCGGTAAGTTGCGCGTCGTTACTGGGCGCGGCGTCTTCGCCATCAATGGCCCAGACGCTGATGGCGTCGCCGTCGAGGATGATCGTGCCGCGTTCGCCGCTGAGTTCGACGCGGCGCTTGAAGCCGGGCTTAACCGAGGTCGTCGCTTGAATCACACCGAGCGCCCCATTTTGAAAGCGCAGGCTCGACACCAGCGTGTCCTCGCCTTCGATGTGCGGGTAACGCAGCGCAGCTTTCATGGCAAAGGCTGTCTCAATCGGCCCGACCAGCCAGCGCAGCAAATCCACTGTGTGAATGGCTTGATTGATGAGCGCGCCGCCGCCATCCAGCGCCTGCGTCCCGTGCCACGAGCCGGCGTAGTATTCCGGCGCGCGATACCATTTCACGATGGCGTCACACAGCATCAGCCGGCCCAGCCGGTTTTCATCCAACGCCTGCTTGATGCGCAACACGGCGGGCAAAAAGCGCGATTGAAAGATGACGCCCAGCTTGACCTTGGCTTCATCGCACGCCGCGATCAGCGCATCCGCCTTGGCCAGCGACGTCTCAATCGGTTTTTCGGTCAGCACGTGTTTGCCTGCGCGCGCGGCGGCCATGCCTTCTTCGGCATGCAATCCGCTCGGCGTGCACAGATTGACGACGTGCAAACCGGGGTGCGCCAGAAACCGCGCGTAATCAGTGTAGGCCGCCGTGCCGAAACGCGCCGCGAATTCGCCGGTCTTAGCTGTCTCACGTCCGCACACGGCCACGAGGCGCCCGCTGGGGATGGCTTGGATAGCTTCGGCGTGGACTTTGCCGATCATCCCCACGCCCACAAGGCCGAAGCCGATTTCATTGCTCATTGCTGGTGCTCCTCGTCAGT
Organism: Acidobacteriota bacterium; assembly: GCA_031418175.1. Lineage (GTDB taxonomy): Bacteria > Acidobacteriota > Blastocatellia > RBC074 > RBC074 > JACPYM01. The sequence goes on from JANOWX010000710.1 coordinate 8,258, forward strand.
TGATTGCCAAACAGTAGGACGGACTTTAGTCTGTCCTACGCTCCGGACAGGCTAAAGCCCGTCCTACCTTTTCCAGGAGATTCAACGCATGCCCATCACCATCGCCGGTTTTCATCACGCCGGTTTTCTGGTCACCGAGATCGAACGCGCCGCCGCCTTTTACGAAAGCATAATGGGCTTGGAGCCGCTGCCGCGCCCCGACCTGGGCTTCCCCGGCCGCTGGTACGATCTGTGCAACGGCCATCAACTGCATCTGATGAGCGTCGCCGCCATGCCCGGCCACGCCGATCCGCCGCGCCACGATCGCCACATTGCGCTGAACGTGCCGGACGTCAACGCCACCGAAACGCAATTGCAAGCGCTGGGCATTCACATCGCCTACGGCAGCGGACGCGCGGGCAACAAACAGTTGTTCATTCGCGATCCTGACGGCAATACGATTGAATTGCGGCCAGCTTAGCCTCCAGCATTTTGTTGCACCTTAACTGGCGAAGCCTTTGGAGTGCGTGCGGCACAGGCCGCCGCTTTGGTAGTCCTTCGGGGGTTG
>JANOWX010000711.1:0-12387 GCA_031418175.1 Acidobacteriota bacterium
TACTTCGAGAAGATGCGCGCCGCCGTGCAGGATTTGAGCCCGGAGGATTGCCTCGTCAGCTACTTCGACTATTACGCCGCGCACAACGGCATTGATAACGAATGAGCGGACGGCGCATCCGCGCTTGAAACAAAAGGCGGAAGTTCTGGCCAACGACGCCAGGGCTTCCGCCGCTTGCGTTGCAGCGCGCAAGGCCGCCGGTGCGCCTGCTGACAGCCTCTCCCAGAGCCCGCTGCGCTATGGGTTTGCCTGCATTGACCCTGCGCTTGCCCGTGTGTTATTCCCTATGCGTCTTGAGGCGGCAGCTCAAGGCCGCCAGCCGCTGGGCAGTCAAACAGAAATTAAGTTCAGTCAGTTTAACAGCGCGGTTGAAGTCGGCGGCGGCGCTATGTTTGCGGCGCGCCGGCTTCTAAAGAACGAACATCGAAGGGGAATATCATGCAACGCAGAGTTTTTTTATGGAGTGTAGTCTTGACGCTCACGGTGGGGTTGGGTGCGTTTACCGGCCTGCTGCGCAAGGGCAAAGCCAACAGTGCAACGCGCACGCTTACGCAAGGTGAATTGACCATTTCGGTCACGCCCGTCGGCCCGACGCAAGAGATGATGAGCGCGGCCATCAGCGCCATCCACGCCGATCCCACCGGGCAAAAATATCTGGCGGGCAATCGCGTGCGCCAGCTTTCATTCGAGTTGCTCGATCCAATCCCGCGTTCGTTGGAAGGCGAGCGTTACTGCGTGACCTTTTACGATTACACCAACAATCGTCACCTCGTTGCCGAGGGCGCGTTCGGTTCAACGCGCGCGATCACCTTCACGACGCCCAACTGGCAGCCGTTGCCGAGCGAAGAAGAATTTTATGCGGCCTGCGACGTCGTCAAACGCAGCGTGCTCTTTTCCGCCGCCGCCCGGCGCGGGGTGTTGCGCTTTTACCGTCCGATGCCGCCCTTGCTGAACGAAGCGATGGGGACAATGGCTGATCGCACGGTGAACGTCGGCTTTCATTCGCGCGATGACAAAATCCCGGGCCAGATCGTGAGCGTCAACCTGATTCGCAGTTCGGTGCTGACGCACGCGAGTTATGCGCCGCCGACTGCGCTGGCGACGCCCGACGTGTGCGGCCCGGCGGGCGCGGGGCAGGGCACGACGCCGCGCAATACCGCCGGGCAATTCGAGGTCGTGGTGAGCGCGGGCGGCAGCGAAATCTGGCGCATGACGGCGGTGCGGCCTTCGGTGTCGTCGGGCACGCGCGCATCGGGCGTCGAATTGCGCAACGTGCTCTATCGCGGCAAGACGCTCTTCAAACGCGCGCACGCGCCGATTCTGAACGTGCTCTATGAAGGCAATGCCTGCGGCCCCTACCGCGATTGGCAATGGCAGGAAGGGAGCTTCGCGGCGGTTGGTTCGGATGTCGCGGCGGGCTTCAGGCTTTGCACTTCGCCGCCGCAAACGATGCTGGATAACGGCACCGACACGGGCAACTTTCGCGGCGTCGCCGTTTATCAGGATGGCAACGAAGTCGTGCTGGTCAGCGAATTGGAAGCGGGTTGGTATCGTTACATCACGCGCTGGCATTTCGGTTTGGACGGCACGGTGCGGCCCGAATTCGGTTTTGATGGCGTAGACAATTCGTGCATCTGCTTTACGCACTATCACCACGTTTTTTGGCGCTTTGACGTTGACGTCGCCGAAGCGGGCAAGAACCGCATTACGCAATACGACACGGCCTTTTTCGGCACGCCCGTGCTGGTCGAAGGCAAGGCCTTCCGCGATTACGAACGCAACCGGCACTGGCTGATCGAAAACGTCAACACAGGCGACGCGTTCAAGTTGTTTGCCGGGGCGGATGATTCGACGGCGGCGGGCGATGCGTATGGCAAATACGATCTGGTCTTCTTGCGCTACAAGAACGGCGCGACCAATCTGGCTAGCGAATATGATGACGGCATCAACACGACCGGGCCGAACAATACGCAAGCCAACCTCGATCAGTTCATCAACGGCGAAGCGCTGGACGGCCAGGACGTGGTGATCTGGTACGGCGCGCATTTCGATCATCGCGTCGGCCAGCGCAAAGACGGCGAATTGCCGGAAGCTGGTAGTCATTCGGTGGGGCCGACGTTCACACCGGTGCGTTGGTAGCGTGGACGGAAACAACGGGCAGCAAGCGGAACGTCAGCAGACGAGTTGGAAATAGCTGAGGCGCTCCGTTTGCTGCCCGCTTCTTTTAGGGGCCAAATGGGCGGGCTGATTCAGCCAGACGAAAGGGGCGAAGATGACTGCTGTATCCGATCTTCCAACAAAGTCTTGCTGTGCGGCGTCGTTTTGAAGGAGAGAAATCATGACTGCCGTAATGGAAATGCCTCTTCGCGTGAGAGTCAAAGCGGTTGCAGAAGAGGCGCCTAAGCGCCGTTTCACCGTCGAAGAATATCACCGGATGATTGAAGCGGGCGTCTTCGCTGAAAATGAACAAGTGGAATTGATCGAAGGGGAGGTACTGCAAATGGCCGCCAAAAGTTTGCGGCACGTCGCGGGCGTGCGCCGTGTGCACAAAGTGTTGAACAAATTGTTGGGCGACGCGGTGTTTATCTCTACCCAGGACCCGATTCAAATCGGCGCTGTCAGTGAACCGGAACCTGACGTAGTCGTGGCCGTGCCGAGCGCGACTGAATACGAAGATCATCATCCCACCCCGCCGGAGATCTTGCTGATCGTCGAAGTCGCTGAAACCAGTGTACAGGTGGATCGCCAGCGCAAGTTGCCGCTCTATGCGCAAGCCGGCATCCGCCAGTATTGCATCTTGAATTTGCGCGGCGGCGAGTTGGAGGATTATCGCGACCCCACGCCCGAAGGCTATCGCAGCAAACGCAGCTACACGCTCAAACAAAGCTTCAATCTCGTGGCTTTTCCAAAAGTCAAAATCAAAGTTGCCGATTTAATTCCGCGCAGCTTTTGATACTCAAACAACTTCAGGGGAGCCGCCCACTCATGTGCGGCTGAGAGTCTGAGCAATCAGAGACCCTTAGAACCTGACACGGCTAATACCGTCGTAGGAAGAAAGGACAAACAATGAATCAATCGTCAGAAAACCAATCACCCAATTCACAACGCATTTACGTCAAAGGCACGCAGCCCGGCGTCGTCGTGCCTTTCCGCGAAATCACGCAAAACATCACCAAGTCGTTCAACGGCGCGACTGAGGTCAACGAACCCGTCCGCGTGTATGACGCGAGCGGCCCGTGGGGCGACCCCGCGTTCAAAGGCGACGTACGCGATGGGCTGCCCGCCTTGCGCCGCCACTGGATCATCGCGCGCAACGACGTAGAGGAATATGAAGGCCGTCCGCTGCGCCCCGAAGACAACGGTTATCGTTCGGCGCAAGAGGCCGAATACGCCGCGCAAAAAACCAAAGGCAAGCTCGAAGAGTTCCCCGGCTTGCGTCGCCAACCGCTGCGCGCCAAGGCCGGATGCAACGTCACGCAAATGCACTACGCACGCAAAGGCACCATTACGCCGGAGATGGAATACGTTGCGTTAAGAGAAAACATGGGGCGCGAAGCGGCGTTCAATACGTTGAGCAACGGCGACCGCAGCCAGTTGAACTTTCAACACAAAGGCGAATCTTTCGGTGCGAGTCTGCCAGAATTCGTCACGCCGGAATTCGTCCGCGCTGAAGTCGCACGCGGACGCGCAATCATCCCCGCCAACATCAATCATTCCGAAGCCGAGCCGATGATTATTGGCCGCAACTTTCTGGTCAAGATCAACGCCAACATCGGCAACAGCGCCGTGGCTTCGAGCATTGAAGAAGAAGTCGAAAAGATGCGCTGGTCAACCAAGTGGGGCGCAGACACGGTGATGGATTTGTCCACCGGCAAAAACATTCACGCCACGCGCGAGTGGATCATCCGCAACGCGCCCGTACCCATCGGCACGGTTCCGATTTATCAGGCGCTCGAAAAAGTGAATGGCAAAGCCGAAGACCTGACGTGGGAAATTTACCGTGACACGCTGATCGAACAGGCCGAACAAGGCGTAGATTACTTCACCATCCACGCCGGCGTGCGGTTGCCTTACATCCCACTGACGGCCAAGCGTATGACGGGCATCGTCTCGCGCGGCGGTTCGATCATGGCGAAATGGTGTCTGGCGCATCACAAGGAAAGTTTTCTTTACACGCACTTCCGCGAGATTTGCGAAATCATGCGCGCCTATGACGTGAGCTTTTCGCTGGGTGACGGATTGCGTCCCGGTTCAAACGCAGACGCCAACGACGCAGCGCAATTCGCCGAACTCGAAACGCTCGGCGAACTCACCAAGATTGCCTGGGAAATGGATTGCCAAACCATGATCGAAGGCCCCGGTCACGTGCCCATGCACCTCATCAAAGAGAACATGGACAAGCAACTCAAGGAATGCCACGAAGCGCCATTTTATACGCTGGGGCCGCTCACGACCGACATCGCGCCTGGTTACGACCACATCACGTCGGCCATCGGCGCGGCGATGATCGGCTGGTACGGCACGGCCATGCTTTGTTACGTCACGCCCAAAGAACACCTCGGCTTGCCCGACAAAAAAGACGTGAAGGACGGCGTGATTGCCTACAAGATCGCGGCGCATGCGGCGGACCTGGCGAAAGGCCACCCCGGCGCACAATGGCGCGACAACGCCATCAGCAAAGCGCGCTTTGAATTCCGCTGGGAAGACCAATTCAACCTCTCGCTCGACCCCGACACCGCCCGCGAATTCCACGACGAAACGCTCCCGCAAGAGGGAGCGAAGACAGCGCACTTCTGTTCCATGTGCGGCCCGCATTTCTGCTCGATGAAAATCACGCAGGACGTGCGCGATTACGCGGCGAAAAAGGAATTGGATGAACAGACGGCGCTGGCGGCAGGGATGCAGGAAATGTCGGAGCAGTTTAAGCAGGCGGGGGCGGAGTTGTATGTGAAGGCGTAGTTACTGGCTCATGCAGCAGGCGGAAAATTGTCCAGCAAGTTGCTGGACAATTTTCCGCCTGTTTGTCCCACAAGTTGTGGGAACATTTGTGGATCAAAGCTTCGCCAAGCGGCCATAGATTTGTCGCACGAGTTGTGCGACAAATGTCCCGCTGAGTTTGTGCCACAACTTGTGGCACAAACTTTTTCAGCCGTATCTTTTGGATTTCAGCTAGGAATATGACCAATCAACTTGCCAGCTACCAGCAACAAATCGAAAAGGCGCTCGCCCAGGGCAACCCCACCGAACACACGCACCGCCCGGCGCTCAAAACGCTGATCGAAGCGCTGGCCAAAGGCATCACGGCCACCAACGAACCGAAGCGCGTCAAATGCGGTGCGCCCGATTACATCGTCACACGTGGCGAAGTGACGGTCGGTTACATCGAAGCCAAGGACGTTGGGCTTGCGCTTGACAAGATCGAAAACGACGAACAACTCAAACGCTATCGCGCCAGTCTTGGCAATTTGGTGCTGACCGATTATCTGGAATTCCGCTGGTATGTGCGCGGTGAGCACCGGTTGACGGCACGGCTGGCCAAAGCGGGCAAACAAGGCAAGCTCAAGGTTGAAAATGACGGTGCGGCAGCCGTGGTGCAACTGCTCTCCCAATTCCTCAGTGCCGAAATTCCTACTGTAACCAGCCCAAAAGATTTGGCCGTGCGCATGGCGGCACTGGCGCGTCTGATTGATGACACGATTCGGCGCGCCTTTCAGGACGAAGACAAACACGGCACGTTGCACGAACAGATGGCTGGGTTCCGCGAAGTGCTGTTGCACGACCTGACCGAAGAGCAGTTTGCCGATATGTACGCGCAGACGATCTGTTACGGTTTGTTCGCGGCGCGCTGCAATGTGCGCGGTGGCGAACGGTTCACGCGGCGCAGTGCGGCTTATGACTTGCCCAAGACCAATCCATTTTTGAAAAAGCTCTTTTCGCGCGTAGCCGGGCCTGAACTTGAAGACGAGCCGCACGCCTGGGCCGTAGACGATCTGGCCGAGTTACTGCACCGCACCGACATCAGCGCCATCCTCGAAAATTTCGGCAGACGCACGCGGCGCGAAGACCCAGTGGTTCACTTTTACGAAACCTTCCTGGCCGCCTACGACCCGAAGCTGCGCGAGACGCGAGGCGTTTATTACACGCCCGAACCGGTGGTCAGTTACATCGTGCGCAGCGTGGATCACATCCTCAAGACCGATTTTGGCTTGCCCGATGGCTTGGCCGATGCCAGTCGCATCAGCGTACCCGACCGCATCAGCCGCGTGAAGGGCAAAGGCGGCAAGGACTACAAGCCCACGCCCAAAGAGATGCACAAGGTGCTGATCCTTGATCCGGCAGTCGGTACGGGGACGTTCTTGCACGGTGTGGTGGATCACATCTACGAATCGTTCGCCCGCAACAAAGGCATGTGGTCGGGCTACGTTTCAGAACATCTGTTGCCGCGCCTGTTCGGCTTTGAATTGCTGATGGCCCCGTATGCGGTCGCGCACATGAAGCTTGGTTTGCAATTGGCCGAGATGGGTTATGACTTCAAAGCCGATGAACGGCTGCGCGTCTTTCTGACCAATACGCTGGAAGAGGCACAAGCGGCCACCTCGCTGCCGCTCTTCACGCAATGGTTGGCTGAAGAGGCCAACGCCGCCAGTGAAGTGAAACAAGATGTGCCGGTGATGGTTGTGTTGGGCAATCCGCCGTATTCAGGCCATTCGGCCAACACGGGGCAATGGATCGCTGAGTTACTACGCGGGAAAGATACGATTACTGGCGAAAAAACAGGCAACTATTTTGCGGTGGACGGCCAACCCCTCGGCGAACGCAATCCGAAATGGCTCAATGACGATTACGTCAAGTTCATGCGCTTTGCGCAATGGCGGATTGAACAGACGGGCTACGGCGTACTGGCCTTCATCACCAATCACGGCTATCTCGACAATCCGACTTTTCGCGGCATGCGGCAAAGCCTGATGGAAACTTTCGACGACATATACGTGCTTGATCTGCACGGCAACAGCAAGAAGAAAGAACGTGCGCCCGACGGATCGAAGGACGAAAACGTCTTTGACATTCAACAAGGCGTAGCAATTGGCATTTTCGTCAAACGGAAAGCTGGAAAGAAAAGACCTGCGACCGTTCGCCATGCTCATCTGTGGGGTGTGCGCGAAGTATTTACTGACGGGGTAAAGCGAGAGCGGCAATTAGCAGGCGGCAAGTATCATTGGCTTTGGCAGAATGATTTGAGAACGACGAAATGGACGAAGCTCAAACCGGAACCCTCTTTGTGCCTTTTCGTGCCACGGGATGCAGAGTTGAATCAAGAATTTGAACAAGGATTCAGTATTGTCGAAATGATGCCAGTAAATTCGGTAGGCCTAGTCACAAGTCGTGATAGCTTTGCTTTTGATTTCGATGAAAGTGCCTTGCGAATGCGAGTTAAGGATTTTATTGATAAGGCTCGCTCTGATGAAGAAATCAAAGATAGGTATCTTTCGGATAAAGATAAGCTGCAACTGAGTTCTTCACGGCGACTGTTGCGTGAGGACAAAAATTCTGAGATTGCATATGTCCACTGCTTATATCGCCCTTTCGATGTAAGGCATTTGCTCTATCACGATGCCGTAATTGAGCGCAGTCGTCGTGATGTGATGCGCCATTTACTGACGGGCGATAACCTTGGGTTTATCTCGGCGAGAAGTAACAAATCTCAAAGTCCGGATCATTTCTTTTGCTCACGCCTGATAACGGAAGCAAAGTGCGGGGAAGCAACGACTCAATCAGCGATCTTCCCGCTTTACCTTTATCGAAACGGTGAACTGCCGCCAACGCTGTTCGAGCACGACAACGGACGCCGCCCGAATCTCAGTGATGAATTCATCGCCGTGATGTCCGCCAAGCTGAAACTGGACTTCGTCCCTGATGGCAAAGGTGATTTGAAAAAAAGCTTTGGGCCGGAAGATGTCTTTGCTTACCTTTACGCCCTCTTTCATGCGCCCACCTATCGCAGCCGTTACGCTGAATTCCTCAAGCTGGATTTCGCACGCCTGCCGCTCACGACGAACGTTGAGTTGTTCCGCGCGCTCTGCCGTCTGGGCGCGGAACTTGTCGGGTTACATTTGCTGGAACGCTCAGCCAAGCTCCGCACTGGCTACCCCATCGCGGGTGACAATACGGTCGAGGCCGTGCGCTACGACGAAACGGAGCAGCGCGTTTACATCAACAAAACGCAGTATTTCGCGGGCGTGCCGCCGGAAGTCTGGGCCTTTCACGTCGGCGGCTATCAGGTTTGCCAGAAATGGCTCAAAGACCGCAAAGGGCGGCAACTGACCTACGACGACCTGACGCACTATCAACGCGTCGTCGTGGCGCTGGCGCGCACCATTGAATTGATGAACGAGATTGACGAGACGATCAACACTTACGGTGGCTGGCCTTTGCGCTGATGTTTCGTTGACGCATTCCATCACCAACTCGCGAACGCTGGCAGCCCTGGGTGGCAGCGTGAATATTGCCAAAGTCACAACCCCAGCAGGGGCGCAACTAAGGAAAGAATCTGAGATGAACAACAACACAAAGTCGCCCTCGTCACCGGCGCCGCTCGCGGCATCGGCCTTGCCATCCCCCAAAAGTTCCTCGCTGAAAACTATCGCGTCGCCCTGCTCGACATTGACGCCGAGACGCTGGCGCAAACGGCGGAAACGTTGCGCAGGCATGCGGGCGTCTTGCCGGTAGTGGGCGATGTTTCCGACCCGGCTCAGGTGTAGGACAGCGTCGCCGAGATCGCGGCGCACTTTGGGCGGCTTGATGTGCTGGTGAATAACGCCGGCGTGGCGGTGTTCAAACCGCTGCTGGAAACTTCGTTTGAGGATTGGACGCGCATTCTGGCGACGAATCTGTCGGGGCCGTTTTTGATGACGCAGGCGTGCGCGGCGTTTATGCTCAAGACGGGGATGCTCGGCAACGGCGGCGGCGCGGTGGTGAATATCGCTTCGATTTCGGGCCTGCGGGCGAGCACGTTGCGCGTGGCGTATGGCACCAGCAAGGCGGCGCTGATTCATCTGACCAAACAGCAGGCGGTCGAGTTGGGCAATGTGGGCATCCGCGTCAATTGCGGCGCGCCGGGGCCGGTCGAAACGGCGCTGGCGCAGCAGGTGCATTCGGCGGACATCCGCACCAGTTATCGCGATGCGATTCCGTTGGCGCGCTACGGCACGGTGCACGAGATTGCCGAGGCCGTGGCGTTTTTGTGCAGCGAGGCGGCCGGTTTTATCAATGGGCAAACGCTGGCGGTGGATGGCGGGTTCGATGCGGCGGGCGTTGGCTTGCCGAGTTTACGCGGCCAGCAATGAGCGGTACCGCGACCGGTAGGGCGCGGCACCTTTAGCGCGCGCTCCCTATCGGTCGCGGTACTGCGTTAGCGGCGCTCCGACTTTGCATACTCGCTCTTCAACAACGCCATCATTTCTGCGCGCCGGTCGTACAGCCGTTTCAACGGACGCGGCGCACGTTTCGCCAGCGCATACGCCGTAATCAATGGCAGCGCGACGGTCGAATCCACATAACACACCACCGTGCCCGGCAACTGATCGGGATCAATTTTGCCCCAACTGACGGCTTCGCTGGGCGTCGCGCCGCTCAGGCCGCCGGTGTCGGGGCGCGCGTCGGTAATTTGCAAAAAGTAATCGTGGCCTTTCTCTTCGATGCCGAGCACTTCCTGAATCTGCGGCTCGGTTTGCAGCGCGAAGTTTTTCGGGCTGCCGCCGCCGCAGATGAAAATGCCCGATTGTCCACCACCACGTTTGGCCGTCAACACCAGCGCCGCCGTCTCGTTCACATCCGCCGAAGGATTCAGCCGCAGCTTGCCGCCTTGTAATTCCATAGCCGCCACATTCATCCCAATCGAACTGTCGCCGGGCGAAGAGGTATAAACCGGCACGCCGCAATGGTAAGCCGCCGAGAGCACCGATTGATTCTTCAAGCCCAACACGCGCTCGCGTGCGGCGACGTATTTGCCGCACAGGTAATGAAACTCCGCCGTGGACATCTCGCGTTGGAATTCCTCGGCGCGGATGATTTCGCGGAAGAAGGCGTCGGTCGAAAGCAGGACTTCGTAATCGAAGAAGATGTCGTAAATGCGCACGACGCCTTCGTCGCGCAAGGTCACGTCGCTGATCGTGTGATTGCCGCGATGCATGGCCAGCCCTAAACCGAAGTGCGCGTCGTGATAAAGATTCGCGCCGGTCGAAATGATCCAATCCACAAAGCCGGCTTCGAGCAGCGGGATGATGGTTGAAATACCCAATCCTGCGGGGGTGAGCGCGCCGGTCAGCGTCAGGCCGACGGTGACGTTGTCGCCGAGCATGCGTTCGGCAAAGAGTTGCGCGCCTTCGCGCAAGCGGGCGGCGTTGTAAGCCTGGAAAGTATTTTCAAGCAGTTGAACAATGGTCGTGTCTTTGGTGATGGGCGTGGGCGCGATGCGTTTGCCTTGTAAAAACTTGCTTTTATTCATTGCGGGTGTCTCCTGAAGGTAAAACCGGGTTGAGCAGGTCTGAAGCGGCATAGTAGTATGCCCACGCTCGAACCGACAAATGTTTGCTCTGTGGCAAGCAGCAAACTGGTCAACAGCATTTCAACCAGTCCAATCAACCCTATCCAATAAGGAGAAGCAATAACTGTGAATACCACGATTCGTCGTACTTTGTTGGCCAGCACCTTGCTCGCCGTTTTCGCGCTCGGCGTGAGCCTGGGTCAGAATAAATTCGGAGAGCCGAAAACGTTCATCCACGTGGTCGCCTTGAAGTGGAAGGCGAGCGCGACTCCGGCCCAGCGTCAGGCGGCCATTGACGGCATCAAGACGATGGCCGGCAAAATCCCCGGCATCAAGAATGTTTGGCTGAAGACCAATAAGGTGCAGGGGGTGTCGCAGGCCGTCACCTTCGACGCGGCCTTCGCCATTGAATTCGCCGATGAAGCCTCGCTCAAAGCCTACGCCACCCACCCGGCGCACGATGAATGGATGAAGCTCTATGAACCCGCGCGCGAAGAGAGCCGCAATCACGTCGTGACTAACTAAAAGGATGAGGGATGAAGGATGAAGGATGAAGTGACCGCACGCATCCTGCTGTTCATCCTTCATCCTTCCGCCTTCATCCTTTCCCAATGTCAACACCCGCTCCCGCCACCGAACCAGCAACCGTCACGACTGTGCCGCCAGAATTGCAGCCAGGCAAACTGGGCAAAGTCTTTCGCGCTTTTGCTTATCGCGATTTCCGCTTGATGTGGTTCGGCGCGTTCACGTCCAGCGCGGGCACCTGGTTGCAAGAGGCGGCGTTGAGCTGGCTCTTGCTTTCGCTGACCAACAAGACGCGCTATCTGGGCTTGAACGGCTTTTTGAGCACCGCGCCAATCCTGCTGTTCACGCTGATTGGCGGCGTGATTGCCGATCGCATAGACCGGCGGCGCATCCTGCTGGCTTCGCAATGGGTGCAATTGACGTGCGCGTTTTCGTTGGCGGCGCTGGCCTTTTTCAAAGCGCCGACAATGTTGCTGGTGTGGAGCGCATTGTCGCTCTCGTTCATGGCGGGGTGCGCGCAAGCCTTTGGCGGGCCGGCCTATCAATCGCTGATCCCCATGCTGGTCGAAAAGAAAGACCTGCCCAATGCCATCTCGCTCAATTCGATTCAATTCCAGTTGGCGCGCGTGGTCGGCCCGATGGTGGGCGCGCTGCCGTTCGTTTGGATCAGCGATCAGTTGCTGGCCGGGTCGGTCAGCTTCGGCATCAACGGTTTGTCGTTCCTGGCGGTGATCGCCTCGCTGCTGGCCTTGAACGTCAAACACATCCCGCGCCCCCCGGCGGGCGGGATGAAGAGCGAGATGGGCGAGGGCCTCGCGTTCGTCTGGCATCAAGAAGGTTTGCGCTCGCTGACCTTGCTGGCCTTTTCGTGCACCTTTTTCGGGATGCAGATGACGGCTTTCTTTGCCGCCTTTGCCAAAGACATCTTTCACACGGGGCCTGATGGCAACGCGGTGATGATCTCGATTTCAGGCGCGGGCGCGGTGTTGGGCGCGCTGGTGATGGCGGCGCTGGGCAATCTGCCGAACAAGGGCCGCCGCGCGCTGATCATGCAGATGGGCTTCGGCCTGACGATCATCATCTTTTCGCTGGCCACCTCGCTCTGGCTGGCGTATGTGGCGATTTTTGTCTGCGGCATTTTTATGATGTGCGTCTTCGCTTCGATTGCCTCGCTGGTACAGTTGCTGGTCAGCGACCAGATGCGCGGCCGCGTGATGAGCATTTACATGGTCGCCTTTCGCGGCGGCATGCCGCTGGGCGCGCTGTTGACGGGCTATCTGGCCGAGACGATCTATCTGCCGCGCATCATGCTGGTGCAG
>JANOWX010000712.1:0-2842 GCA_031418175.1 Acidobacteriota bacterium
CCTTGCGATAGGAGGCCCGGAGGTAAATCAGTGACGGCAAAACACCACCAGGTGTTTGAATCGGTGGGCAAAGCGCGAACACGAAACCGACCGCTTGCAATGACTCAGCTTGGCGGGCTGGGCGGCTTGGCGTTAAAAGCGCGCTGTTGTAACTCGCTCCCTTGAGCCACTACCAGAAATTCTTCAATGTTCTAAACTCTCTTCGCAACTGACGCACCGCACCGCGTAAGGCAGCGCGGCCAGCCGTGGTTTGGCAATCGGCTGCTCACACATTTCGCAAATGCCATACGCGCCAGCTTCCAGGCGCGCCAGCGTCTGCTCGAGCTGGCGCATCTCGGCGCGCATCGAATCATCGAGCGCGCTCAGCACTTCGTCGTTCTCGCGTTGCGCCGCCTGCTCGGCGAAATCGGCAAACAAGGGTTCGTCCGTATGCCGCACATCGCGGGTAATCTTTTCCAGGCGCCCGCCGATCTGGGCATAGCGTGCCAGTAGCTGTTGCCGAATTTTTTCTTGATTGCGCATAGTGCCTGCCCTTCCTTGCTGCACCCCTCAGCAACTGCCATAAGGGATGCTATGAACTATTCGATTTGCACTCAGTACACCGAAAACTAAGTTCTTTGAGAGTCAGCGGACGGCAACACGTAGTAACGAATTTATTCGTTTTGTGTTGCGGCCAGGACTGAACGATTGAAATCGTTACTACGTGGTGGCGTCTTTTTCTCTCAAAGAACTTAGTTTTCGGTGTACTCAGCGCAATTCGTGTTCCTTGCCCGGCTGCGCGCCAATCCACAGCAAAGTGTGATTAGCCACTTGCCCACGAGAGCTTGGTTGCGCGATTTCACCAAGTGACAGGGCGAAATTCCGCATAATCGAATGGGTAAATTCGATTGTTGGCCAAATGTTTTGCTTACGACAAGCTGAAAGGCGGGCTGTCCGTTTGGACGAAATAGCTGGGGATGGCAATGAGAGGCCAAGCGAGCGGACGCAGCAGCAAGGCCAGGTTCAACGCCGCTGGCACTGCGGGCAAAAATACGTTGACCGCTGCCCCTGCACGATGCGGCGAATCGGCGCGCCGCAAGTTAGGCACGGCAGCCCCGCGCGTTCATACACACGCGTCATCGCTTCATACGTCCCGCCGGTGTAGCTGGCATCCAAAGCTTCGGGATCGGTGTTGAGCGTGCTCTCGTTGGCGATGGCTTCGTTCAGCACCTTCACGATCTCTTGGTGCAACAAAGCCGCGCGCGATTTGGAAAGCTTCTGCGCCGGCAATTTCGGATTCACACCCGCGCGGTGCAAGGCCTCGGCGGCGTAGATATTGCCCAGCCCCAAGACCTTTGTCTGATCCAGCAACGCGAGCTTGATCTGTTGGGCGCTGGCTCGCAACGTATCGAACAGGTATTCCAAACTGAATTCCGCGCTGAACGGTTCAGGCGCGAGCGGCGCGAGTTGAGCGCTCTCGTGCAGCCGCTTCGTCGGCACCAGATGCAGCTTGCCGAACTTGCGCACATCGTGAAAGAGCAACTGCTTCGCGTTGTCCAGATGAAAGATCGCCCGTGTATGCGCGGGTAATTCCGCCCGGCCAGCCAGATAAAAGAACCGCCCAGTCATACGCAAATGCACCAGCAGCGTGCGGCCATTGTGCAGATGCACGAGGATGTATTTGCCGCGCCGATCAACTGCTTCGACCCGCGCGCCTTTCAATCCAGCGGCAAACTGCCGCGCCGTCTGTTCAGGCGCGCTGCGCGGCCAGAGCAACTGCGCTCTGGTAATCGTGCGGCCAACGGCCAAGGCACGCAGATGGCGCGCGACCATTTCGACTTCGGGAAGTTCAGGCATAGGCTTTCCAATGAGAGAGAATTTGAGCGGGCTGAAGAGTAGCCGCAGCAACCAGTGGCTGCAAGCGCTTGTAATTCTTTGTTGACACGCTTTGCCTGCGTGCATAGACTGCGCCTGTTTGATTAACGACTAAACCGGCATTTTAATAGGGTGCGACGCAGCAAGCGCCGCCTCGATAACAAAGAATCAAGCAGTTTCCACCGTCCCGACATCCCAAGGTTGTTGGAGTGCCTCCCACAACATCAACGCAGTTACAAACAAGCATCCGCAATTTAAGCCGCGCCCGTTGTAAAACTACGGCGCAACCAAATCAGGGAATCGCGCCCAGGCTGAAAGCCACAGCAGCGTGCCTGGTTTATTGAACTAGGAGAGAAAATGTCTACTACCACTCTTAATCACCAGTTGCCGCGCGCCCGCCAAGAGGGGCTGCTCTTCTCGCCGCTCAATGATGAGTTGGTTATTTACGACACCGCGCGCAACAAGGCGCACAGCCTGAATCGCGTCGCCACCATGGTCTGGAAGAATTGTGACGGCGCGACCACGGTCAGCCAATTGCGTGAATTGGTCGCGCAGGAATTGCATAGTGAGGTTGACGAGCAAGTCGTTTGGCTGGCGTTGCAGCAGTTGGAGCGGAATCGGTTGTTGGAAGGGCGGATGCAAACGCCGGGCAATTTGATTTCGCGGCGCGAGGCGGCACGGCGGTTTGGGAAGGTGGCGGCGATTGTTATTCCATTGGTGGCTTCAGCAATGATACCGCCGGCTGTTTTTGCTATATCTTGTCCACCAGCTAGTCAGTGTACACCGAATGTAACCCTTTGCCCTGGTAACATTCTATGTCCTGCGAGTGGCTGCTGTGTATAGCTAACATAACAGAATCGCACCTGTAACTTAATGCTTCCATACCTAAAAAATCCTTCGACCTGAATGCAAAAGCTTGATCGTCTAGGTTGGACGGCCGGATTTGCATTTAACGCTTATGGCTCGCGCATCGGGGTAAGGACTAACA
>JANOWX010000713.1:0-1588 GCA_031418175.1 Acidobacteriota bacterium
CGCGCAAGGGTTGGCGCGCATTAATCAGCGCATGAACCGGCTGATGCAAGGCAATCCCGGCGATTACAAAACGGTAGGTGAGGGCGTGAGCAATTTATTGTTGCCTGATTGGTGCCAGCGTATACTTCAGCCCTGCCTGGAAAAATGAAAGCGAGGTAACGCGAAATGCAGACTGAAACCATCGAAATCACTGGACTGCCGCTCGGCACCAAAACCGCGTTGGAGGAAGTCGGGCGGAGCCGGGGGAAAAGTTTCTCGGATTATCTCCGCGATTTGATTCAAACCGACCTGTCGGCCCAAAACGACATCGCCCAAATGGCCGCCGACCCGCAGATTCAGGCCGAGTTGCGCGCCATTGAGCAGGAATTTGCCGACCTTGAAATTTCCGACATTCCGGTCGAAACCTTCGAGGCGTTGGGGGAGCTTGCCCAGCAGAACGGCAAATCGCCCGCCACGTTCGTCCGTGAAATGATCGAAGTGGAAGTGCTGGCCGCCAAGCCTTTTGACGAAATCCTCGCGCCTATTCGACAAGGCTTTGCGGCCACCGGGATGACGGGCGAAGAAGCTGAAGACTTTCTGGCGGAGCAATTGCAGCAACACCGCGCGGAGCGGCGCGCCAAAGCACGATGACCGACTATCGAAATCCACCCGGCGTCGTCTGTGATTGCATGATCTTCTTGCAGGCGGTCGCCAACGAAAACGGCCCGGCCGCCGCGATTTTGCGCCTGCTTGATCACGACGCCATCTCGCTATTCGTGAGCGAGACGATACTGGCGGAAGTGCGCGACGTGCTGAGTCGGGTGGAAGTGCGTGCGCGCAACAAAGGCATCACGGACGCGCGGCTGGAGGCGCTGTTCGCCCGGCTGGAGGTGCGCGCCATCCCCATCAAAAATGTCCCCGAAGTATTTCACTACGAGCGCGATCCCAACGATGAGCCGTACATCAATCTCGCGCTGACGACGCGGGCGCAATATCTGGTGACCCGCGACGCCGACTTGCTTGATTTGATGGATCAATCTATTGAGGCGAGCCGCGACTTTCGCTTCAAGTATCCATTTCTCAAAATCCTTGACCCGCCGGCCTTTCTGCGGGAAATCGCCGAGAAAAAGCCGCCGGACTAACCTGTCCTTGACAACAGAGGAGGCCGTCTATGTTCACTCGCAGCCCGTTCCACCCTCGTCAATTCACCTTCGCGCGCTCTGTCGCCCTGTGCGCCGTACTGCTTATCACCGTGCTGACCGTCTTCAACACCGGCGCACCACGCGGGCAGGCCAGCGGCAAACGCCAAACCCTCACCTTTGAAGACCGCGTCGCCGCGTGAGCGCGCCATCGAACGCCGTCTACCATCGGCAGCGCATCTGGCCCAAAGACAACCCGCAACCGAAACCGGCGCCCGATGTAATGTTGGATGACGTGCTGCCCGCAGCGGCGTTGCGCGCGAAAGTCGAAGAGTACCTGCGGATGTCGCGCGCGCTCGAAGTCTTCACGGGCGCGGAACTCACGCCGGAGCAGTTGCAGGCGGAGTTGGAACGGATGGCGCGGCCCCACGCGGCAGCCGGCAGTGCTGGGCGCGTTGTGGGCGGCGCTC